>NZ_VPBW01000050.1:0-15334 GCF_013418535.1 Acinetobacter sp. YH12137
AGTGAAGGTAAAGAATGTTGAAGGGTGCAATCTAAATTTTCAGATAAAGTCATAAAAAAATGAGCGTATTTACATACACTCATTTTTACTACATTTTACTAATATTTGCTTAACTGACTGGCATTACCCCATCTGGAGTGCTTTTTTGCGCTATAAAATTTACAGCTTAGATTTCACGTACCGCTCCTTTTGCAGCACTTGTGGTATGCATGGCATAAGCTTTCAAAGCTTTAGAAATCTTACGTGGACGGTCTTCTACTGGATGCCAGCCTTTTTCATCTTGAGCAGCACGACGAGCGGCCATAGTCGCATCATCCACAGCTAGGTGAATGGTACGGTTTGGAATATCGATTTCGATACGGTCGCCATCTTCAACCAGACCAATAGCACCACCTTCAGCCGCTTCCGGAGAAACGTGACCAATCGACAGACCTGAAGAACCACCAGAGAAACGGCCGTCAGTCAGAAGTGCGCACTCTTTACCAAGACCTTTAG
The DNA here is from genome assembly GCF_013418535.1 of Acinetobacter sp. YH12137. NCBI lineage: Bacteria > Pseudomonadati > Pseudomonadota > Gammaproteobacteria > Moraxellales > Moraxellaceae > Acinetobacter > Acinetobacter sp. YH12137. The sequence goes on from NZ_VPBW01000050.1 coordinate 496, forward strand.
ATTTCAGGTAGCTGGTTGGGTACAGCATTTCCTGCATACCAGGGCCACCACGTGGACCTTCGTAACGAATCACAACTACATCACCTGCTGTGATTTTACCACCCAGAATCGCGTCTACCGCAGAATCCTGGCTTTCAAATACACGTGCAGTCCCGTTAAATTTCAGGATTGATTCATCTACACCGGCAGTTTTGACGATACAGCCATCAAGTGCGATGTTGCCATAAAGTACAGCCAGACCACCGTCTTTAGAGAAAGCATGTTCTGCATTACGGATCACACCATTTTCACGGTCGCCGTCCAGACGTGAGTAGTAACGATCTTGTGAGAATGCAGTTTGAGTCGGTACACCGCCTGGTGCTGATTTAAAGAATTTATATACTTCTTCATCTTCAGTACGGATGATGTCCCATTTATCCAAAGCATCTTTGAGTGTTGCTTCGTGAACCGTACCTACAGAGGTATCTAACAGGCCTGCACGATCCAGTTCACCGAGGATCGACATAATACCGCCGGCACGGTGCACGTCTTCCATATGCACGTCATTCTTCGCAGGAGCAACCTTACAAAGCACTGGTACTTTACGAGACAGACGGTCGATATCATCCATCGTAAAGTCTACACCTGCTTCATTTGCAGCAGCTAACAGGTGAAGTACTGTGTTAGTTGAACCACCCATCGCGATATCCAAAGTCATGGCATTTTCATACGATGCTTTGGTCACCATTGAACGTGGCAAGACGCTGTAATCATCTTGTTCATAATGACGTTTTGCCAGTTCAACAATGAGAGAACCAGCGCGTTCGAACAGTTTTTTACGGTTCGCATGAGTTGCCAAAGTTGAACCGTTACCTGGAAGTGATAGACCCAATGCTTCAGTCAAACAGTTCATTGAGTTCGCAGTGAACATGCCTGAACATGAACCACAGGTTGGGCATGCTGAACGTTCGTATTCCGCAACTTCTTCATCAGTATAGTTATCATCTGCCGCAACGATCATCGCATCGATCAGGTCGATCGCTTTGTCATTACCACGGATTTTTACTTTACCGGCTTCCATCGGACCGCCAGACACGAAGACCACCGGAATGTTCAGACGCATTGCTGCCATCAACATCCCCGGAGTGATCTTGTCACAGTTCGAGATACACACCATGGCATCGGCACAGTGTGCGCTGACCATATATTCTACCGAGTCAGCAATCAGGTCGCGTGAAGGCAGTGAATACAACATACCGTCATGACCCATCGCGATGCCGTCATCTACAGCAATGGTATTGAATTCTTTTGCTACACCGCCTGCCTGTTCAATCTGACGTGCCACGAGCTGGCCTAGATCTTTAAGGTGAACATGACCCGGTACAAACTGGGTGAATGAGTTCACCACTGCAATAATCGGTTTACCGAAGTCTTCATCCTTCATCCCAGTTGCGCGCCATAAGCCACGCGCACCCGCCATGTTTCTTCCGTGTGTCGATGTTTTTGAACGATAGTCAGGCATTTTATATTTCCAACAAAGTTTGAGCTTGAAATGAACCGAAAAAGGTTCACTCTGGCTAGATCATACTGACAATGAGCTTAAATCAGTCGAATGTTAGACCTATCATACTACAAGCCATTGTTTTACAAGATGACCTATTCGTTGTAGATGCAGACAAAAATGTCTATAGAGAGGTCTCGGTGAGCTGACAATAAAAATCTCTTAATAAAGCTACTATACCGCCATCATGGATCGGACAATACAAAACTTTCATGAATAATTTTTAGAATTTGCATGAGTTTTTTTTATATAAAATTTAATTAAAAGTAGGAATCTATAATCGCTGTAACAGTTAAGTGCATTGTAGATTAGGCGGCCATTTGGCTTTTAGCTTATAATAGCTGCCAAGTTTATTTGGAATTTCATGTGTGAAAATCATATTTGCAGGCACACCAGAATTTGCAGCAACTGCATTGGCTGCGCTTCTCAAAACCGATCATGAAATTGTGGCGGTCTATACTCAGCCGGACCGTAAAGCCGGTCGTGGTCAGAAACTTACCGCTTCTGCTGTGAAACAGCTGGCGCTTGAACATGACATTCCGGTATATCAGCCACTTCATTTCAAGTCTTCAACTGAAGAAGGTCTTGCTGCTCAGGCTGAGTTAAAAGCGTTGAATGCTGATGTGATGGTTGTAGCTGCCTATGGTCTGATTTTGCCGCAAGTGGTTCTGGATACGCCTAAATATGGTTGCCTGAATATTCATGGTTCACTGCTGCCACGCTGGCGTGGTGCTGCGCCGATCCAACGTGCAATTGCAACAGGTGATCACGAAACTGGCGTGACCATCATGAAAATGGCTGCCGGGCTGGATACTGGTGACATGATGTATAAAACCTTATGTCCAATTACTGCAGAAGATACCTCAGCCAGCCTGCATGATAAACTGGCTGCTCAAGGTGCTGAAGCAATTGTAGCGGTACTGGAATCTGAAGAAAAATTACAACAGTATTTAGCTGCCCGGGAAGTGCAGGACGAAGAACTTACCGTCTATGCTCATAAGCTGTCTAAGGCAGAAGCCCGAATTGACTGGAGCTGTACTGCCTCTAATATTGACCGTAATATCCGTGCCTTTAATCCTTGGCCAGTCGCTTTTATTCCTCTGGATGAAAATAACAACCTGCGGGTTTGGGGTTCGGTACTCTCAGAAAAAAATGCACACTGTCATGCCGCCGGCACGATTCTGGCAATTGATAAACAGGGTGTGCATGTGGCCTGTGGTGATGAGAAAGCAGTTTGTCTCACTTCACTGCAATGGCCGGGCGGCAAACCGCTCAATCCGGTACAAATTAACCAGACCCAAAAATTACATGTAGGACAATTATTGGCATGAGTCATTCTGAATCAGGCACATCTCACCTTAACTTGCGTGCCCAAGTGATTCGTACCTTACTTGCTGTACAGCAAGGACAATCTCTGGCCAGTATCTTGCCGCTGCATTTAAAGAAAGTGGCCGACCGTGACCGTGCCCTGTTCCATGAACTGGTTTTAGGTACTTTGCGTCAATGGTACGCACTTAAAAGTATTACTCTGCCACTGCTGGTGAAGCCTTTAAATAATGATACGGTCGAAACCTGTCTCTATGTCGGCCTATACCAGTTATTGGAAACCCGAATCGCGCCACACGCTGCCATTTCTGAAACCGTGACTGCAGTAAAGCAACTTGGTTATCAGGCTTTAAGTGGCGTAGTGAATGCCATCCTGCGCCGTGTTTCACGTGAAACATCGGAATTTCAGGCAGCACTGGATCAGGCTCATGGCCTGCCAAGCTGGCTATTTAAACGCCTGAAAAAAGACTGGCCAGAGCAGCTTACTGAGCTGAGTCATGAGTTAAAGCAGATTGCTCCACTGACCCTGCGCGTAAATGAACGTCAGGTTAGCCGCGCAGACTATCTGGAAATTCTGGACGAGCACGAAATTCCTGCCCATGCCTGTACTGTTTCCAAGGTCGGGATTATTCTCGATGCCACTGTACAGGTACCTGACTTACCTGGCTTTGATGTCGGTGGTTTTTCGGTACAGGATGAACATGCCCAGCTCTGCGCTACCTTGTTGCCAAATCTGGATGACAAGTTTGTGATTGATGCCTGTGCAGCACCGGGTGGTAAAACGGCGCATATTCTAGAAAAATATCAGCCGCGTAAACTGATTGCGCTGGATCAGGATGCCAAGCGTTTAACGCGTGTCACTGAGAATCTTGAACGCCTGTTACTGGAAGGCGATCATGTTGAAATTAAAGCCGCAGATGCCATTACTTGGCAGGCACCGGAACAGCCGGACTGTATCGTGCTGGATGCGCCATGTTCAGCCATCGGTGTAATGCGTCGCCATCCAGATATTCGTCTGTTACGTCATTCAACCGATATTACCCAGACGGTAGAGCTGCAAAAGCAGATTCTGGAAAATATGTGGCAGCAACTGAAAGTCGGTGGCACCCTGCTCTATATCACTTGTTCAATTCTTAAAGCGGAAAATGAACAGCAAATGGTCGAATTCTTTAGCAAGCATGCAGATGCTAAGGAAATCAAAATTGAAGCCGATTGGGGTATTGAACAGATCCATGGTCGTCAGCTTCTCCCTAAAACCGGTCAAGGCGATGGCTTCTTCTATTGCCGGATTGAAAAAACTGCTTAAATGATATTGCTAAAAGCAAAGGTAGCTTTGGCTGCCTTTTTTATTATTTTGGTTTGAGCTTCTTATTGTACAAATTTAAAAACCACTAGACTGGTCGCCAGTGCAGCCATACCGCTGACCAGACCATAAACGGTTTCATGACCTTTAGAAAAACGTTTTGCAGTCGGCAAGAGTTCATCCAGTGCCAGATAAACCATCACCCCACCGATAATCCCAAACACCATGCCATAAATGGTATGGCTCATATACGGTGCCAGAATGAAATAGCCCAATGCAGCTCCTAGAGGTTCGGCAAGGCCTGAAACCAGACTAGCCACAAGTGCATAATCTTTACGGCCTGTTGCGCCATAAACCGGTAATGCAATCGCTACACCTTCAGGCACATTATGAATCGCAATGGCAACCGCCAAAGGTGCACCGAGTGCAGGACTTTCCAAAGTTGCAAAAAAAGTGGCCAATCCTTCTGGCAGGTTATGTGCACTAATCGCAAATAACGTCAGTAGTCCTGTTCTTAGTAATTGCGGCTGACTCAGATCCTGTTTCGATTGTGCCTCAATGGTTTCATGCGGATTAGGAACGAATCGATCCAGCAATAAGACCAGTACCACACCCAATAAAAAGGCAAAAGTACCATAAGCAAAACCGGATTTTTCATCAAAAGCCAGGCTAAAAGAACTAATAGATTTATTTAAAATTTCTGTGAGCGAGACATAGATCATTGCTCCCGCAGCAAAGGCCAGTCCGAAGGCTAAAACCCGGTAATTCGGTTTTTTCAAGAACAGCACCAATCCCCCACCCACGAGGGTAGCCAGACCTGCCAAAAATGTCACTGCAAAAGCGGTATAGACTTGTGCATCGGTAACGGGAGCAATTCCCATAAGTCTGCCCATTAAAAAAGTCATTATCACCAAAGATGATAATGACTTTCATTTACAGCAACAATGTGTTTATGTGAAGATTTTTAGTCTTCTGGTTCTTCTGGATTTTTTGCCAGATGCATGACAGCCAGTGCCAGACCACCCCATAATAAAACCATGGAGAAAATCATCATAATCAATGCAGATGTATTCATATTCGTTCTCCTAACTATGACGATCTTTCACTAGACTGAACAGAATGGCACCCAGAATAAAGAATGCAATCGTGCCCCCACCAATCATCCATAGCGTACTTGCAGGATAATCACCATAACCTTCTGCCATGATTGACTTCAGGGTTAAACCCAATGCCGATAATAAAGATAAGGGCGTGATCACAGTCAGCATGAATTTCCAGCTGCCACCCAGTTTCAGACTGGCAAACTCGTTCACATGTGTTTCCAGCTGTTTCATCAATGGACGACGGAACCAGGACAATAAAATAATCGAGAACAGACCACCACCCACAATACCAATGTTGTTAGCGAAGTAGTCAATGATATCGACAAAGGTAATGGCACTATGAGTCGAGAACATCAAGGTGGATACAACTGCTGAACCACCCGCAATAATCGTCACTGACTTGTTCTTTGACCAGCCCAGCTTGTCCTGGAATGCCGCAATTGGCACCTGCAGGATACTCACCATGGAAGTAATACCGGCTACAGTCAATGAACCAAAGAACAGGAAGCCAAACAGGTCACCACCTGCACCTAAGCTAGAAATGATTTTCGGGAAGGCAATAAAGGCCAGACCGATACCACCAGATACCACATCTTCAACTTTTGCACCTGAACTGAACGCCATAAAACCAAGCGCTGCAAAAACTCCAATACCTGCCAGGATTTCAAAAGACGAGTTAGCTAATGCCACCACAACGCCTGAACCGGTCAGGTTAGTTTTACGTTTCAGGTAAGAGGCATAGGTCAACATAATCCCGAAGCCCACTGAGAGTGAGAAGAAGATGTGACCAAACGCAGCCAACCAGACTTTATAATTGGTCATGGCTTCCCAGTTCGGGGTAAAGAAAGCATTTAAGCCATCGACTGCACCCGGTAAACGTACCGCCTGAATCACCAGAATCGTGAATAAAATTACCAGTAATGGCATGAAGATTTTATTCGCCAGTTCCACCCCACGGCGTACCCCACCGTAAAGAATCAGCATCACGGCTGCCCAAACGATCACCAGACCAAAGAACAGTACAGGGACAAAACCGAAAGTTAAGCCCTCACCATTTTGCAGGTAGCTATTGAAGAAAAAGGCTTGTGTATCTGTGCCCCATTGCTGTCCAAAGGAATAAATCATATAGCTGCCGGCCCAAGACAGGACGCTGGCATAATAAATCCCGATGATCAGGGTCACCATGACCTGCCACCAACCCAGAGATTCTGCATTCATGAGTTTTTTATAGGCCATCGGTGGTGCTTTGCGGAACTTATGTCCGACTGCATAATCTAAAAATAATAGAGGTAAACCTGCTGCAAAAATTGCAATCAGATAAGGAATCAGGAATGCCCCGCCGCCATTTTCATAGGCAACGTATGGAAAGCGCCAAATATTCCCCAAACCAACGGCAGAGCCAATGGCTGCAATAATAAATCCTGATCGTGCCGACCAATTCTCTCGAGTATCTGTCATAGAACACCTAAACTTTAAACTTCATTCAATACTGCTTATTATGGTTATGTCGCGAGCACTGAAGAAGCATTTCAATTATTTCGGGTGTTTGAATTAGAGTTATACCTTTTGGGCATCGAATTCTAATATACAAACAGGTCAGCTAGCCGGACAGCTTGCTTAAAGTCTGAGCAGAAAGCCGACCTTGTAGATGGTTCAACAATACTGACTTTTTCAATTTTTTTCTGTAATTTCTGCTTAAAACATTCTTTTTTTATAATCTATTCTTATCAAATGCTCAATAATTCTACGCTGATCCCTTGATTTTATTGGTTATATGTATATAAACTTTTTGGAATATATTGTTTTTAAGTTTTACTACAGTTTTCAAGCAATTTTTCGCTCTTAACTCATCAAGTGTTAAATAGAGATTGAAAAAGTGTTTTTGAATCTTCTTCGCTTATTTTCTTCTGAATAAAAACAGAGCTATGTCTTAATTCATTCAGTCTATATTTTTGCCTATCCTGCTACCTTTTTAAGCGATAAAAAGCAAAATTCCACAACCGACCTGCCTTATGCCGATTGTGGAATAGTACTGATTGATTCGGTCAGCTTAACATTTGATGACAAGCATACGTTCTTCCTGCATGTCACGAATCGCAGACTGAATGCCTTCACGGCCCAGACCAGAATCCTTGACACCGCCATAAGGCATATTATCAACACGGAATGACGGAATATCATTGATAATCACACCGCCGACATGCAGATGATCCCAGGCATACATCATCTTCTGCAGATTCTGGGTATAGATGCCGGCTTGCAGACCAAAACGACTACTATTAATACAGGCAATCCCTGATTCAAAATCGCTATAAGCTTCAATAATGGCGACCGGACCAAACACTTCATTACGGTAAATTTCCAGTTGATGGTCTACCTTTTCCAACAGGATCGGTTCAAACATCGCACCCTTCACTTCACCACCAGTCAGTACATGGGCACCTTGCGCTACGGCATCTTCCATCCAGCGATGCAAACGTTTAGCTTCAGCTTCCTTGATCATTGGCCCTAGCAAAGTTGTTTCCAGATCTGGATCACCGGCTTTCAGATGTTGTAGTTTCTGAACCAGCTTGTCTTTCAGTTCTTCAAAAATATCCTGATGCACCAGAATACGTTGCACACTGATACACACCTGCCCTGCATGACCATAAGCACCACCAATCAGACGATCAATCAGCTGTTCGCTGAGTTCAGTATCTGGCTCAATCATTACTGCGGCATTCCCACCGAGTTCCAGAGTAACTTTTTTGCGGCCGGCGCGGGCTTTCATATCCCAGCCCACGACATCAGAACCGGTAAAGCTCAATAGTTTAAAACGGTCATCTGTAACCAGTACATCTGCAAGATCGCGTGGACACGGCAGAACTGAGAATGCATTCTTCGGTAAATCAGTTTCTGCCAGAATCTCGGCAATTTTTAAGGCTGAAACCGGAGTCAGACTCGCCGGTTTTAATACAAATGGACAACCTGCAGCAATTGCCGGCGCAATTTTGTGTGCAGTCAGATTTAATGGAAAGTTAAATGGACTAATCAGGGAAACGGCGCCAATCGGTACCTGTTTGACCATGCCCTGATAACCGGAAGCTGCGGCAGTGACTGCCAGAGGCAAAATACGGCCCTGATCCATCTGGGTGACCGCATCTGCCGCAATCTGGAAGGTATTGATCAGACGTTCTACTTCTGCACCGGCTGCTTTACGTGGCTTGCCACCTTCCGCAATCAGGATTTCAGTCAGTTCTTCACGGATTTCATTAAACCGCTTCACACAATGCAGCAGAATTTTCTGTTTCTGGAAAGGTTCCAATGCTGCCATTTCTGCTTCTGCCTGAGTCGCAGACTGAATTGCCTTTTCTAAAGTTTCAGCATCTGCCAGCGCGACACGTGCATAAAGCTCCTGACTATATTTATGTTTGACCTCCAGCCATTCACCCGTTTTTACCGGCTGTCCTGCCACATATAATGGATAGTCTTGATGATGTTGTGCTGCTGTCGATCCCATTATTCTGCCCTTCACATTAGCATATACATTTTAGAAATTACCTATATCATGCACTTACTGATTACGTTTAAGAAGATGTATTTAGGTAACAAAATCGCTCAATTTAAAGAAAGCGTAAGGAAAATTAGAAATGCGTACACAATTATTCACTGCATTATTACTAGGATTAGGACTGAGCAGCATAGGCCATGCCGATGTGATTGGTCTTAAAGCAGATGCCAGCTACTGGAATTTTGACGGTTATAGCCAATCTGCCAATGCCAGCAAACAGGACCTGGATCGCCAAGGCACGGCACAACTGTCGGTTGCATTTGAACATCCAGTACCACTACTGCCAAATGCCAAAATCAAATATGTGAATCTGGACAGCAATAGCGAACAAATTACCCCGCTGAATGTTGCTGATATCGAACTCAATAATATCGACTATATTCTGTATTATGAGCTGCTGGATACCATTGTGCATGCTGATATCGGTGCGGGTCTGACTAATCTGGATGGTACAGTCAGAAATCTGAATGCAGGTGTCCTGACTCAGTACGATCTAGATGAATACAGTCCATTACTCTACGCTACAGCTGGGGTAAAACTGCCATTTACTGGCATGAGTGCTAAAGCCGAAGCGGTTTACAGTCACGGTAGCGACATTAAAAAGACTGATGTTCAGGCTGAACTGCAATATGACGTTATTGATAACCTGCTGGTCGATGTAGGGGCTAAAGTCGGCTATCGCATCATGAATATTGATGCCGAACAAAATAATGCGCCAGACTTGGAACTAGAATTTAAAGGTCCTTATATCGGCTTAGACATACACTTCTAAATAATATAATGACTTATGGAAATTAGCCTTAACCCTGTAAGCCGAGACGTACAATGATAGATGTCATCGACGTCTATGCCAGTTTTTAGGTTCAGACTATTCTATAAACATACAGAGCAGGAAGCTCAAATACCTAAAAACAAGAAGAATAAAGCAGTGCACCAGGACGTGAGGTACGACAGGAGTTATACCTAAACACGAGATACGAAAAAAGCCCCAACAGGATGTTGGGGCTTTTTTTATCTATAAATTCTTAGCATTGTTTAACAGTTCCGAGCTAAAAATCCAACATTGTAAGAATCGCCTTGTTGTTAATCTGAAAATCCTCACATTTTTTGGGAACAGCAATCATGGTAAAAAAGGTCCTCTTTATTACTTCAAACCAAGGCGTTGAACATGATGAACTGGTCGAGCCTTTAAATTTTCTAAAATCCAAAGGATTTGAAGTGATTCATGCGGCAGAAAAAAATGAAGAGGTGGCAACAGTAAAAGGCGATACTAAAGCTGCTACCTCATATACGCCTGATACCAGTTTTGATCATGTCACGCTGGATGATTATGATCTCTTGGTTGTTCCTGGTGGCACTGTGAATGCAGATACGCTAAGAATCAATGAATCTGCCCAGAAAATCGTGCAGCATTTTGCTGACCAGCACAAACCAATTGCTGCAATCTGTCATGGGCCATGGGTTCTGATTGACGCACAGCGAATTAAGGATAAAAACCTGACCTCGTATAAGAGCATCAAACTGGATCTGGAAAATGCCGGTGGTAAATGGGTCGATGAACAGGTTCATCGCTGCAATACTGGTGACTGGGTGCTGATTACTTCACGTAATCCGGATGACATTCCTGCTTTCAATGATGCTATCTTAAAAGAACTGGAAGGCGATGCTGCCTAAGTTCAAACTATAAAAAGCCTCCAGATGGAGGCTTTTTTATTTTCTTGATCTTATTTTATTTAAATGCCACCTTTTAGGCTTTTTAGATAAGCCACTACATCTTTATTACCGGCCATTTCTGCCAGTTCCAAAGCGGTATAGGTACTGCGATGATCGACATCTGCGCCTTTGCTCACCAGCAGTTTAACTACTTCCAGATGATCGTTTTCAGCAGCTGCATGTAAGGCACTATAGCCTTCTTCATCGGCTGAATTCACATCCAGACCTTCCTGCAAGGCTTGTTCGACCTGTTCAATATCACCTAAGGATGCCCAGTACACCAGTTCAGGAAGATGCAGTTCATCGTCATCGTCAGGGATTGGGGAGAATGAGTTGAGTTTCATTTTTTTCACTCACAATTAATACTAAATATATAAGTAAATATGTTGCATCAATATTAAAATAATAACTATTCAAAATTTTCCAGAATTTTGTCTAAGTGTTTTGGAAGTTTGATTTCTTTAGGTATAAATTCGTGTGTACCATTATCCAACTTTTTAATAAATACAATTGAATCATCTCGAATGATATTTCTTTCATTTAGGTGTAATAGATCAATTCTAGATTGACCAACTGCAGCGGCAGAAAATATAAAGCCTAGAGAAATTAAAAGAAATCTATTAAACTCAAAGAAATATGAATATTCATAAATAAAGCCGTAAAAAGCAAAAAATTAGCTGAAACCAACTGTCCATGACAGAATTTTTTTTGTGGTATCCATTTATAATTAAATAAAGTTTAAAAATTAAGTTCTTATTTTAAACAATCAAAAAAATAAGAAGCCCCCTTTCAGAGGCTTCTTATTTCAAACTCAAGGTTTAAGCTTTTGCAGGAACGGTATCTGCTGAACCAATCTTTTCAGATTCATCATCATGCATGATCAAAGCAACTGCAATCGCTGTAATCAGTACCGGTAAACCGACTGCCATAAAGTTAAAGTGTGCAGGCAGGTTCATACCGAGTAAGCCACCGATCAGGATCGGGCCAACAATCGCACCCATACGACCAATCGCAGATGACCAGCCAATACCTGTTGAACGTACTGCCAACGGGTAGAATTGTGCAACATAACTGTATAGCAACATTTGCGAACCGATTGACGCTGCACCTGCCAAAAACACCAGGATGTAAAGTAGGAACTGGTTAGATGCAAAGCCCATGGAGCTCATCACAATTGCACCCATCATACCGAGGAACATCAATACCGGTTTCAGGTGGAAACGGTCAGCCAAAATACCACCACCGACAATGCCAACCACTGCACCCACGTTCATCGCCATCATAAACATCAGGCTGTTGTCCATTGAGTAGCCTGCTGCCATCATCAGCTTTGGTAACCAACTGCTCAGCGCATACATGGTTAGTAGACAAGTAAAGAAAGCAACCCAGAACAATAACGTATTTACTGCACGGCCACGACGGAACAGGCTCACCACGTTTGCTGCTTCAGGTACATTTTCCTGTGGCAGTTTAAAGGTTGTATTGTCTGTAACACTTAGATTTGGAGCCAAACGTCGTACAATTTGACGTGCTTTTTCCTGTTTGTTGTCTTTGACGATAAAGGCTAAAGATTCTGGCAGAAATTTCCAGATCACTGGTAATAAGAATAATGGAATACCTGCGATAAAGAACATGATTTGCCAACCAAAACTTGGGGTAAACCATGAACCCAATAAGGCAGCCATCACACCACCTACCGCATAACCACTAAACATAGTAGTTACTAAGGTACTACGCATTTTTTGTGGTGCATATTCAGAGGTTAGTGCCACCAGGTTTGGCATAACACCACCAATGCCCAGACCAGCAAGGAAGCGTAAAATACCAAACTCAGTCGGGTTTGAAGCAAAGCCACCGGCAAAGGTCAGACCACTGAATAATACGATACAGATCATGATGACTTTTTTACGGCCAATTTTATCTGCTAGAGAACCAAAGATCATCGCGCCAAACATCATGCCGGCAAGTGCAGTACTGGCAAGCATTCCCGCTTGAACGGCACTTAAGCCCCAGTCCTGCATTAATAAAGGTAAAACAACACCATTGATTGCTAGATCGTAGCCGTCAAACAAGATAATGAGTAAACACCAAGCAACTACATTGAAGTGAAAAGGCGTAAATTTCGCATTATCGACTACAGAATTTATATCTACTGTTTCCGTTGTCATCGTTCTCATCTCCCATGAGTACTTGTCCATAAAATCCTTTTGAATATCCAGGGGAATATTCAAGTTTTAGCAATATACGCAAGTGAGATTTAGTGCACAATAAGACCAAATGATGGAGCAATTTCAGCCATAAAATAGAAGTTATTTATGTGATTTATCACATTTTCATAAAGCTAAATAATTGAATATTTAGACATTTATTATTCTCATTAAAATGCCTATATAAATAGTCTATAGACCAATGATTTTTTGATTTATTCAATTTTTTATGAATGATTTTTATACTTTGAACAAAAAATCCCTTTCTTATGAAAGGGATCTTTTGACTCAATTAAGATTTATAGCAAGTTGATTGGCAAAAAGTGACTAGGTTTTAATAGAATTCAGCTTCTGTTTCGCCAGTAAGGTCTCAGCATTTCGTTCTGCATTCAGATCTTTACGTACAATCATAGCCACTGAAATCGCGCCGATAATGGCTGGAATCGCAACTGCCAGGAAGTTCATTTTGTGTGGCAGCTCCATACCCAACAGGAATCCAATAATAATTGGACCAACAATTGCCCCTACCCGACCGACTGCAGACGCGCAACCAATACCAGTAGAACGGATTGCCAATGGATAGTACTGAGCCACGAAACTATAGAGCAGAATACTGCTACCAATTGCCGAAGCACCTGCAGCAGCGACCAGCAGATAGATCACAGCTTGTGGAGAGTTAAAGCCTAATCCAACTAATGAAACTGCACCCAACAGGAACATGCCAATAATGACCGGTTTCAGATGGAAACGATCCGCCAGAATACCGCCACCAATGGTTCCAACCACTGCACCAATATTCATGGCCATCAGGAACATTAAGCTGTTACCCAGAGAATAACCCGCTGCCATCATCAGTTTTGGTAACCAGCTACCCAATGCGTAGACCATAAGCAGACACATAAAGAAACAGCACCAGAATAATAAGGTACTCATGCTACGGCCCTGCTTAAATAAAGCGGCAATAGAAGCATCGGGTGCATGCACTTCATTCAGTACAAACTGGGTACTTGCAGTGACATTTTGCTCAGGACTGATCTGTTGAACAATTTTACTAGCTTTTTCATTTTGCTGTTTTTTTACCAGGAAAGTTAAAGATTCCGGTAAATACAAATACAGTATAGGCAGCATCAATAATGGAATACCTGCGATATAGAACATGATTTCCCAACCAAAACTTGGGGTAAACCAGGCACCTAATAACGCCGCCATAATCCCGCCGACTGCATAGCCACTAAACATGGTAGTGACTAAAGTGCTGCGCATTTTTTGTGGCGCATATTCAGAAGTTAATGCGACCAGATTCGGCAATACACCGCCAATACCTAAGCCCGCAATAAAACGTAGGATGCCAAATTCAGTCGGACCAGAGGCAAAACCGCCCCAGAACGTAAATCCACTGAATAAGGTCACACAAATCAGGATGACATTTTTTCGTCCAATTTTATCTGCCAGCATACCGAAGAGCATGGCACCAAACATCATGCCGGCCAGAGCGGTACTTGCAAGCATTCCGGCCTGAACTGCCGTCATATTCCATTCTTGCATCAGTAGGGGTAAAGCAACACCGTTGATTGCCAGATCATAACCGTCAAAAATAACGACAAATACGCACCAAAGTACGATCTTTAAATGAAAAGGTTTAAACTTTGCTTCATCCACTACAGCATTCACATTCACTGTTGTTGCTGTCATTTTTCCTCACCTCCAATTGTGAGCTTTTTTATTCTATGAAAAAATGAACGTTCATTCACTTTTGTATATAAAATGGATGATTCTTTAAACCTTGTCTACTGCAAAACTTACCAAGTTAGATGTTTTTAATAAAATTTAGGCTAAAGTCGTAGATTGAATAATTTTTAGACAGACCAATAAGAAAATAAGGCGAAGTTAATTAATTATACTTTTCACGTTATTTATATTTTTATTATCTAGGTACAATTAGGAGGTTATTTACTTCTTTTTCTAGAAACCCCACGCATAAAAAAAGCCCCCTGCGTGAGCAGAGGGCTTTTGGAATAATGAGCTGGCGATGACTTACTCTCACATGGGAGACCCCACACTACCATCAGCGCTAAGAGGTTTCACTTCTGAGTTCGG
>NZ_VPBW01000051.1:0-14895 GCF_013418535.1 Acinetobacter sp. YH12137
TTTTGATTCCTTTAGCAAATTCTGCTGCAAGGTCTTTTAGTTTTTGTTCGTTCATCATGTTGCCTGACTCCGTTGTGAATATGAACATAGCAAATTCAGGCAATTACACAATTTAATTTACAGTCTCTCAAAAGCAGATAATTCCCTTTTAACTCACTCATAATAGATTTTAAATATCAACCCCTTATCCTTGCCCATATCACTGATATGGGCAATTTCATGATTTAAATGTAGATGCCTGAGTGAAGATGATTCAATGATCAGCAATAAAAAATTGGTTATAAGATTGAACGGTTATTTTTTGGCTTGCGCCCTTAAGAAAAATCTGTAAAATGCACTCCACAACGCCGGCATAGCTCAGTTGGTAGAGCAACTGACTTGTAATCAGTAGGTCCACAGTTCGAATCCGTGTGCCGGCACCATTTTCTTAGCCTCGCTTTTTAGTGAGGCTTTGATGTTTCTGGGTTTGGCATTTTTATATAGCTGTTTTTTGCCTTGAATACTCAGATCGCCTGTGCCGTCACCTGCACATATCTTACAATCCCATCCTGATATAACTTCTGACAAAGCTTTGCCGTCATCTGGATTTTAAACTGATCCAGTCTTTTGCCTTTTTGTTTCAATTTCTTTGTATTTAAATTCTGATTTACATAATCAGCAAAACCTGAAAATACCGCTTCGGACAGATCTTCAATCTGAATATTCTTAAATTCAAAATTTTCCAAACAATGATAAAGCTCATTTTTCAACATCAGGTTTTTTAAATTGACATCGGCGGATGTCAGCAGAAACTGATATTTACGCTTTTGCAGCGCATTCAAGCTGTTCCATTTTTCAGACAAGATCAGATGATGAAAGCCAATCCGTGCATTGGTGTTCAAAACACTGCGTACCTGATCTAGAAGTTCGGGAACGGAACTATGATAGGCAGCATCCAGACATAGCACCACATCAAAGCGCTGGGAAAAATGCATGTCTTTTAAACGCAGGAAAGAAGCCGGATAGATGGCATTGAGATTAGGTAAATGTTGCTGAATATTCGCCACACAAGCAGGCTGAAGTTCTACACCGGCCAGATATTGCACCTGATAGTGTTGCTGCCAGTGCAACAGGCTGGCACCCTGGCCACAGCCCAGATCCAGCAATTTATCCTTTGAATTTAAACCGACCATTTCTGCCAAATGGTCGGCCAAAGTTCGACAGGCAGCTACATAATCCTGCTGCCCTTCCCGCCAATAACCCAGATTGCTCCAGGGCAACTGCGACTGGTCTCCCAGCAACGAAGCATCAATTGCATATTTATGTTGAGGAAGACGCTGACGAAGTGCCTGAAACCATTGCATCAATCAATAACCGAGTTGGGGTGCTACCTCGATCTTAGGTTTAAGTCCTTCAAATGGCAACGGTGCTCCCATAATTGCAGCAATTTTCATGGCAGAAGTCACTGCAGATTCCAAGATTGGTAAACCGTCCGATGACCATGAGCCGCAGTAGAACACTTTACGGTTCATTTCCAGATGACGATGCTGTAATTCTTTATTGAGGGCGATGGTATTGGCATCTACTACCGCACGGGTCAAGGTCACTGATGAAATCACTTTTTTCGGATCAATCTCAGTCACAGGACGCCAGGTCTGGAATACTGGTGATTTACCCACCAGACTCGGTTCAACCGCATTCAGCCAAACCGTAAATTGCTGACGGGTAAACTTGCGATCCATCATATAGCTGAGTACAGCCCAATCCTTACGTTTCGGTGGCATCACGCTGCTATCGCGGTGAATGACCAATTCACCCTGTTCAAATTTGAATTTCTTTAACAGCTCGATATCACGGCCAAACTGTTCATGATCCAGGAATTCATCAATATGATTGGTTGGTGTCGCCACAACCACACGATCAAAGGTTTTCGACAGACCAGCTGCATTTTCTACCAGTACTTTGTCGCCCTGCTCTTTTACCGAAACGATCGGCGCACCACTTTCAATGTGAATGCCTTCAATCAGCTTGTCTACCAAAGCCGGAGTACCGCCCTGCATACGTAATAAGGCATCACCATCCGTTAGCTGACGCAGGAAAATCAATAAAGGTTTGGCTGGCCATTCACCAATGGTTTTTGGATTACAGGTACAGATGGTATACAGCACCGGCATCACCGCACCATGCCAGAACACTTCTTCAATCTCATTGCGATTGATAAATTCTGCCAGGCTGATGTCCTGATTTTTGGATTTAAAGAATTTTGCCAAGGCTGTTTTGAGTTGCAGCAAACCTTTAACCAGACGCCAGCCATATTGCTGGATGCCTTTGCGGTTATTGATAATCGGAATATTGCCAATCCGGCTACGTGACGTGGTTAGCCAGGTTTCTACCCGGTCTTCAAACAGCCAGCTACAGGCCATATAGGTACGTACCGGGTAAGTTTTAATGCCCAGATGAGTCGCCAGACTTAAGGTATTTTTCCACAGATAAGGATTCATCACACGTAAAGGTGCGTCAATGAGGCCTCCTTCAAATTCGAGACTATGACTGTCCATGCCGCGACCTTGAAGCGCTTCAAAAATAGTAATGCGATGTCCTGCGTCCTGAAGAATTCTGGCAGTAGCCAGTCCAGCCATGCCACTACCAATTACTGCGATATCCAATCTGATCATCCGTCATTGAAAAACTAAAAGAAATTATGAACCATGCTTTCGGCAAATAGGTTATTAAAATCTTCCAGAATACTTTTTTTTCGTAAGTCTGAGTTAACGTAACTTTACAAATAAATTACATTTTTTGAATAGCAAAAAACGTCTTTATATAGAGTAACTTAAACCGCCATTATATTTAAATATTTAAAAATAAATCTTTAAAAAACAAATGATTTAATTAACCGATTTTTTAATCATCGGTTTACAAAGACCGCAAAACACTCTATAATATGCAGCACAAGAAAGAGATAAATTCATAGAGATAAACAAAATGAATTTATCCAAGAAACTCGTAAAAACGACAAGAAATTCCAGCGCATTAGAAAAAAAAGCCTCTGCTTGTGCAGAGGCTTCTTTGTTTTAAGACTGACTGTATTATTCGGCCTGTACCGCGATTTCACCAAATTTACCCTGATTAAAATCTTGAAATGCCTGAATAATTTCTTCCTTGGTATTCATTACAAATGGGCCATAGCCTTGAATAGGTTCATTCAGCGGCTCACCGGTCAAAAGCAAAAATTTAGTGTCCTGATCGGCCTGTAGCTGAATTTCAGGATCATCATCGCGCGCAAACATCACAATAGAGCTATCCAGGACTTTTTGACTGCCATTTACCACCAGCTCACCCGCCAGTACAACCAGCAAAGCATTATGTCCGGTAGGTACATGCAACGTAGTTTCATACTCCGCTTTTAGCTCGCCATCCCAGACATTCACCGGACTAAAGGTATGCGCAGGGCCATGATGACCTCCGAATTCTCCGGCAATCACCCGGATATGTCCTGCACCTTCATCCATTTCAATCCGTGGAATCTCAGCTGCAGTAATGGCCTGATAACGTGGCGCGGTCATTTTGTCTTTGGCTGGCAAGTTGACCCAGAGTTGAACCATTTCAAACAGGCCGCCCTTTTGCGCAAAATCTGGAGAATGAAATTCTTCATGCACCACCCCTGCACCCGCTGTCATCCACTGCACATCGCTGGTCTGAATCGTACCGCCACCGCCACTGGAGTCCTGGTGGGTCACTGCACCCTGATAAGCCAAGGTTACAGTTTCAAAACCACGATGCGGATGTGAACCTACACCATGCTGCTCAGTGGTTGGCGCAAAGTGATACGGCGCTGCATAATCCAGCAATAAAAATGGACTAATGGCCTGCCCCAAACGGTCATAAGAAAACAGGTTTTTCACCGGGAAGCCGTCACCAACCCAGTGCATGTTTTGATTACGGTAAACACCAATAATTTTTTTCATCTTTTACTCCTATACACAATAGGATGAACATGCAGCCATTTTAAGCTTTATCAGCAGTCATCAATACCGTACTTCTAGAATGCAGTATTTCAAATATAAGACGGTTCGACTCTTAGATTTCTGTGTAGCTACTTATAACTTTAGCTTTGCTATAAGACGTTAATTTAGGTAGTCATGAGCAGTAGATAATAAAAAACCCAGCGCTGAGGGCTGGGTTTTTTAATTTCGATAAAGTGTTATCGAATTAGATTTTACCGACCAGGTCGATTGAAGGAGCAAGAGTCGCTTCACCTTCTTTCCATTTTGCAGGACATACTTCACCTGGGTGAGCGTGTACATATTGAGCCGCTTTTACTTTACGAAGCAGTTCTTGCGCGTCACGACCGATACCGCCCGCGTTGATTTCAACGATCTGGATTTTACCGTCTGGATCGATCACGAAAGTACCACGATCCGCCAGACCATCAGCTTCAATCAGCACTTCAAAGTTTTTCGCCAAAGTCCAGGTTGGATCGCCGATCATTGGGTACTGGATTTTACCAATTACGTCAGAGGTGTCATGCCAAGCTTTGTGCGTGAAGTGCGTGTCTGTAGATACTGAGTAGATTTCTACGCCCAGTTTCTGGAATTCAGCATACTGATCAGCAAGATCGCCTAATTCTGTTGGACAAACAAATGTGAAGTCAGCAGGATAGAAAAATACTACAGACCATTTGCCTTTCATGTCTTGCTCAGACACTTCAATAAATTGGCCATTGTGGTAAGCAGTTGCGTTGAATGGCTTAACTTCAGTATTGATTAAACTCATAAGTCTATTCCTATCTATTCGTGAAAGTGTGTGTTCATTTGATGTAGTTAAGAATACGCAAAAACCACCAACAGGTAAAACCGTAACTTTTCATAAAAACTATCGGTTTTTTAGATTTATAATTCCTTTTATTTTTATCTTTCTGATTTGTTTAATCGATTTTGGCGGCTTCACTTTCTTGAAAATGCTGTATAGATTGCCAGGCCGATTTTGCTAAGGCTGCTGCATAGTATTTAGGGCAAGTTTGAACTCGACCAGATAACCAGCTCCGGCAATAACTTTCAGTGGGTCCAATGATCAGTGACATAAGCAGTTCTAAGGGAACAGCTTGTAATTGCCCGATATCTGCCTGCTGAGCCAGCCATTGTTGTAAGTCCTGATTGCGCTGCTGATTCGACTGCTGCAATTCTTCTCCGAAGTCACTGCTTTGAACTGTATGATGCGCGGCATAAAGAAAGCGGGCAAAATCAGGATACGCTACAACCCAATCGATATAACTCTGAATAACCGCCTGTATACCTCGTTCAATACCCTGAACTTGTGACAGAGCCTGCAAACGCTGCGTTGACTGATCTGTGAGCGCTGCAATATATAGTGCCGCAATGATCCCCTCCTTGTTTTTAAAATGATGATAAATCGCCCCGATACTGGTATCGGCCTGATCACGGATCATTTCAATCGTAGTCGCAGCAATGCCTGTACGCAGAAACTCTGTCAATGCGTATTCCAGAATCTGACGTTTGAGTAAAGCCCGTCTTCCCTTAAAAATCCTTTCCAGCAATTCCATGTTTTGCATCTTTAATATTTAAATCCTCTCTATTTTTAAAAGCAGGCTGGCAGCCTGATGTCTGGTTTTTGTCAGATGCGCCAATACAGAATAATATTCTGTATGAGAATATTATTCTGATTAAAAAATAATATACAGGAAGTTATAAATGAGCCAAGCCCTAAAAATCTGGAAAAGCTTAGAAAATAAGCCAGCCGGTAAATATCTTTTTTCTAAATTACTTTGTCTAAAAGCACCTTATTTCGGCAGTATTTCTCCATTGTTTGAAGATTTAAAGCCTGGTTATTGTGCAGTGAGCATTAAGAAACATCGTGCCGTACTGAATCATTTAGGCACTGTACACGCGATTGCCATGTGTAACATGGCTGAACTGGCAGGCGGTACCATGACCGATGCAACCGTTCCAAAGACCCATCGCTGGATTCCTAAAGGCATGCAGGTCGAATATGTCAAAAAAGCTACTACTGACTTGGTTGCGATTGCGACACCCGCCGAGCCTAACTTTATATGGAATGAAGGCAGCGATTATCTGGTCAATGTAGAAATTAAAGATACTACAGAAGAAGTTGTGTTTCGGGCGGTGATCACCATGTGGGTCTCGGTGAAAAAATAAAAAGTTCTATAGATGAAGAAACCCGCCAAATGGCGGGTTTTGATGATGATTTACCTTTTAATGTCGGGATTAAAAAGGAAGATCATCATCCAGATCAGCTGCAGGTGCTGCTACTGGAGCAGGTGCAGACTTCGGCGCATAACCACCCTGGTTATTTTGGTTATTGTTGCCATAACCACTGCCTTGATTATTGTTAAAACCGCCTTGCTGAGGCGCTGAGCCATAACCACCTTGTGAATTATTGCTATAACCGCCACCCTGGTTATTGTTATTAAAACGTGGCTGGTTAAACCCGTTATCGCCCTGCTCGCCTTGTGGACGACCAGAATCCAGCATTTGCATTTGCTCACCACGGATTTCCGTTGTGTAGCGTTCTTGACCGCTTTGATCTGTCCATTGACGGGTACGTAATGAACCTTCGATATAAACTTTAGAACCTTTGCGCAGATATTGCTGTGCAATTTCACCTAAACGGTTATGCAGCACAATACGGTGCCATTCGGTTTGCTCTTTACGTTCGCCCGTATTTTTATCAGTCCATGAATCGCTGGTTGCGATAGAGAATTGAGTGAGAGAACCACCATTTGGGAAAGTTTTGGTCTCAGGATCTCGACCTAAAGTACCAACTAAAATGACCTTATTAACACCACGCATCAGACGTACACTTCCTATTTATTTCTATATTTTACTTTATAAGAGTTATGTTTAAATGGCTACCTCTTTACCTAACAAGTGCGTTAATTGTTGTCGCGAAACATCATCAACCTGCTGTTTATCGACCTTTACAAAGGCGACTTGCTGTTCAGACATGACCACAACCTCTTCAATACCACGAATCGCCAAAAGTTGAGAAGTCCATTCATCTGTTTGTTTACTCTCTGGCAGACGAAGCACGAGCGATGAAAGATAGCGTGGTTGAGCCAACCCAAAACTCATGAGCAGCCAAATTATAGCAATTGCCGATAAAATACTCCAACCGAGCGAAGTGTTGTTGAGTAACAACAATTGTCCACCAATGATCCCGCCAAAGAATGCGCCCAGGAACTGACTACTGGCATTCACGCCCATCGCAGTGGCTTTGGATTGAATCGGGGCTGCTTTGGATAGCCAGGAGGGCAGTAAGGCTTCCATGACATTAAAAGCAATAAAGAATAATCCCAATCCACCGATCAGCACATATTTGGATTCAAAGCCAAAAATCATGATCAACAGACCCAGAATAATCCCGCCAATCGCTGTCAGGAAAATACTGCGCATCTTGCGATATTTCTCTGCCAGTACAATGCTCGGGAAGGCAAAAAACAGACTGACGACCAGCAGCGGCAGATAGACCCAACCATGGCTCGATAATGGCAGTTCAGCAACTTCAATCAGTTGCGATGGCACATAAATAAACATGGCTGTGAGCAGCAAATGCAGGGTAAATACTGAAATATGCAGACGGTTCAGATCCCCCATTTTCAGGACCTGTTTTAGCTGCTCCAGATAGCCCTGCTGAAAATTTTTATGATGACGGGTAACTTTAGGGACCATCAACAACATCGCAATCGCAGCCAAGCCCATTACGGTGGTCACCCAGAACAGACCGGAAATGCCGACCAGTCCTGTCACCCACGGCCCCATGGTAAAGGCCACCACAAAGGACAGGCCGATACTCATGCCCATCACCGCCATGGCTTTCATGCGGTTTTCTTCACGGGTCACATCGGCCAATAGGGCCATCACCACTGCTGAAACTGCCCCGCCACCAGCAATCGCACGACCGATGATCACGCCATAAATGGTGTCAGACATTGCAGCAATCGCGCCACCTAGAGCGAATAACAACAAGCCCAAAACCACCAGTGGCTTACGGCTATAGCGGTCCGCGATCAGGCTAAACGGAATCTGCAAAATGGCCTGTGTCAGGCCATAAATACCCACCGCCAGACCAATCAGTGCCGGCGTAGCATATTCATATGACTGCCCCGCTACAGAGAATACAGGGATGATCATAAACAACCCCAGCATGCGCAGTGCGAAAATACTGCTCAGGGCAAAGGTCGAGCGACGTTCTAAGGCATTCATCATAAAGTCTGGCGATCGAGTTAGTTAATCTTGATGCGTAGATTATAGGCCATTCCGCTCAAAGGAATGCATGAATTTTATTTGAAATAAAGATGAGGACTATCTGAAAATTGACATCCTCCCCCAGCTAAAGCAAGGGGATTCCTACTGCTAGACGCTCATGCCCGAGCGCAAGAATATTCAGTGCGGAATTTACATCCCGATCCCATGAGCTACCACACTCACCACACTGCCACTCTCTTATTCCTAAACCTGCTCTACCTTTCGGACTACTGGAGCGTGAGCCACAGCACGAACAAGTTTGGGTGGTATAGGCTTCATTGACTTCTTCATACCATACCCCTGCGTTCTCGCATTTATACTTGAGCATGGTTCTTAGTGTTGTCCAACTGGCATCTAACACAGACTTGGCTAGTTTGGTTTGCGCTAATGCTTTGGCATTCACATTGCCAACGAAGATTGCTGCATGTTCTTTTACTAGTTTATGGCTGAATTGATGCAGCATGTTTTGTCTTACATTTTTAATCTTGGCGTGAATTGCTTTCACTCGTTTTTTATTTTTTGCACGTTGAGCAATACCAAGTTTTTGTTCATATTTCCGATAGATTTGAGGGGCTTTAAGTTTTACACCATCTGAACAAGTGGCTAAATCTTTTAAACCTAAATCTATGCCAATTGAGGTTTTAGCGGTGGTTTTCTCTGTTTTAGCATTGTCAACTACAAGACATACATACCAACGGCCTCGGCTATCTTCAACGAATGAGCCTGTTTTAACCCTGTATTGACTTAAACCGTAACTATCCCATAACTTGAATTGGTGTTTACCATATTGAACACAGCCATCAGCATATTTGATTGCAACCTTTTTAAACGGTATCCAACCTAGTGAACGTCTAGCTGATTTTTTATTACTGACACGCCATTTTAGTTTTGCTTTTTTGAACTGCTTGCGTCTTGTGACCAATTCTTCTGTCACTGCCTGAATAGTTTGACTGTGCAAGTTGCATTCTTTCGATGTGCCTTTCGTGTATTTTGCAATATCGTATGCTGAAAAGAATTGTTGTTTTTTTTGAAGATGTTTAAAACACAAATCATTGACATAATTCCAAACAAAATTTACTTCGGATGCTAACTGATTTAGCACCTTGCAATGTTTGTCTTTTATGCGTAATTTGAGTGTCTTCATCCAATTATTTTAACAGTATTTTTCTTAATAGTGACTATAGTACAAGTATTTAAAACGACATTTCGTGTCGTTCATGTGGTTTACTCCAGTCGCTTATATCCTCGTGCTGAACCACGAGGTTTTACGCTCCAATGGATAAAAAAGCGTAGCCGGAGCTACGCTTCTGTTCAGCGATCACGGGGCTATTTGCCTGCTTTTAATAACTGACGCTTGGTATATTGAATCGAAGCAATGACTGCCCAGATAATGAAAGCCACACCGATCAGACCAGTTACCACTTCAGGAATATGTACACCGGTACTGCTTGCCAGCATGATAAATGCCAGAGCACCAATCGCATAGTGCGCGCCATGTTCCAAATAGATATAGGCATCCAGCGTGCCTTTATCGACCAGGTAAATGGTCATCGAACGCACGAACATCGCACCGATGGCCAAGCCTAACATGATGATTACCACGTCAGACGTAATCGCAAAGGCACCGATTACACCGTCAAAACTGAAAGATGCGTCCAGCACTTCCAGGTAAAGAAAGCCACCAAAGCCGGCTTTTACCACGCCAGTCGGTACACCTTCAGCATCGTGACGAACGGCATTACCCTCTTCATCTACCTCCGGTTCCCCGCCTAGCATATGGCTTAGGACCTGTACGCCGATATAAATCACGATCCCCCAGATCCCGGCCAGAATAACATCCAAACGTTTCGCTTCTTCGACCTGGAAATCCATGATTAATAAAGCAATCAGGGTAATAAAGACTGACATCGCCGGAACGTTTGCCAGATGCGCCAGACGGCGTTCCAGCATGCGGAACCAGTGGGTATCTTTTTCTTCATCCAGGAAGAAATTCAGGAACACCAGCATCAGGAAGGCACCACCAAAGGCAGAAATCTCGGCATGATGTGCCATCAGTTTGGCCGAATATTCTTTGGGTGCATTTAAGGCGAGCTGCACCACTTCCATAAAGCCCATATCCGCAGTCACGGCCACAATGACCACCGGGAAAATCAGACGCATCCCGAAAACTGCAACCAGAATCCCGACTGTCAGGAAAATCATTTTCCAGAAATGATCCCAACCGCGCAGGACGGATGCATTGACAACCGCGTTATCAAACGACAACGACACTTCCATAATCGCCAGAATAGCGGTGATGGTCAGTGCTGTGAACATGGTTTGCAGGCCCGCTTCCGGACCATGGGTAAATCCCCAATAAGCAGACAAACCAAGACACACGATCGAAAATACGATTGAGAAACCAAAGTGTTTCAACATATATATCGACCTTAGATAAATTTCATTAAATGCATTTCTTTAAACGTAGAGAAATACTAAGACTAAAAGTTGTCCCAATTATGAAACTTTTGCCGCATAAACCAAAGCACTTCCTGAACCATTTTTAGGTATTTTCTGCTTTTCAGATTTGCTGATCTTTTAAACAGATTCATCTTTGCTATAGTGCTGGATATTTTGACTTCAACTGCTAAGGATTTCAGTATGAGTTTCTCTCAAGACGTATGGCAACGTAATCTCGGACTTTATCAAAAGACATTGGCGCTGCCTTTTAACCAGCAGCTGGCGCAGGGAACATTAAGCCGTGAAGCTTTTAGTCATTATGTGATTCAGGATGCGCATTATTTACTGGCCTATGGCCGTGCACTGGCGGTGTGTGCAGCCAAAGCTTTTGAAGCAGATGACGTAATCCAGTTCAGTGAAGCCGCTAAAACTGCTATTGTAGTCGAACGTAGCCTGCATGATGGCTTTATGCAGGATTTTGGCATCAGCAAAACCCAATTTGAAAATACACCTTTGACTCTGGCCAGCCATCATTACACCTCTTATTTACAGGCAACAGCCTGGGCAGAAAGTTATCCGGTGGTTCTGGCTACCCTCTTGCCATGTTTCTGGATCTATGCAGAAGTCGGTAAGGATATTGTCGATAAGGCGGCGCCGAATAATCCGTATCAGGCCTGGATTGATACCTATGCCGGTGAAGATTTTCATACGGCGGTACGCAATGTAATTGCTACTGTGGATCGAGTGGCAGCACGGGTCGATGCCGATACTCTAGAAAAAATGCATCAGGCCTATACCTATGCAGCACGTCTGGAATGGTTGTTCTGGGACAGTGCTTATGAACAGCGCCAGTGGCCAGGTCTGGATGATTAATTTTAGTTTCTATTGACTACGCCCTGTCCAATGCAGGGCTTTTTTATTTTTAAACCAAACTCTAAATGATGGAAAGTGAAGCTAATTTTGATGTCGTTATGCATCATGAAATTTTATCTATTAGATGTTTGGAAAAGAGCAAATCTAATCTACATTTTCCCCCAGTTGCTTTAGTACTGATCTTTTGACCAATATCCGACACAACTTGACGTTTAAAATACTTTTATTTGCACTTGAACATTTTTCATTCGGTATCATATAAAGGTTTTTGATGAATTTTCTAGGATCATTGCATGAGCCAAAGTCACATCCGTATTCGAGGTGCACGTACCCATAACCTGAAAAATGTGAACCTTGATATTCCACGCGACAAGTTTGTGGTGATTACGGGACTGTCTGGTTCAGGTAAGTCCTCACTGGCATTCGATACGTTATATGCGGAAGGTCAACGCCGTTATGTAGAATCTCTGTCTGCCTACGCGCGTCAATTCCTTTCGCAAATGGAAAAGCCGGAAGTTGATTCGATTGAGGGCCTAAGCCCAGCCATCGCTATTGAACAGAAATCGACTAGCCATAATCCGCGTTCGACTGTAGGTACCATTACCGAAATCTATGACTATTTACGTCTGCTTTACGCACGCGTAGGTACACCTTACTGTCCGGAACACGACCTGCCTATGGTGGCACAGACCGTAACTGAAATGGTCGATGCGGTTAAAGAACTGGAAGAAGGTACTGCACTGTTATTGCTAGCGCCTGTCGTGCGTGAACGTAAGGGTGAGTACACAGCGCTATTTGAACAACTGCAAAGCCAAGGCTTTGTGCGTGCACGTGTCGATGGCGAGATCATGGAAATTGATCCGCCACCCGAGTTGGACAAAAAGAAAAAACATACTATTGAAGTCGTGGTTGACCGCTTTAAGGTACGTGATGATCTCGGTAATCGGATTGCAGAAAGTTTTGAAACTGCACTGCGTCTCGGTGGTGATATCGCGATTTTGTCTTGGATGAAAGGCGAAAATGATGATCGCGTGTTTTCTGCCAAACACTCCTGTCCGGAATGTGACCGCGCTGTCGCTGAACTGGAGCCACGCCTGTTTTCATTTAACAATCCCTTCGGTGCCTGCCCGGTCTGTGATGGTTTGGGTACCCGTAGCCATTTTAGTGCAGACAAACTGATTCCCAATCAGGAGGTCAGCATTAGCCAGGGTGCGATTCGTGGCTGGGATCGTCAGCGTCCGTATTATTATGGCATGCTGCAAAAAGTAGCCGAGCATTTCGGTTTTTCTCTAGAAACGCCTTGGAATGAACTGGATGCCAACACCAAGAAGAAATTCCTTTACGGTACCGGCAAAGAAAAAATTGACCTGAGCTATATTGATGAACGTGGTCGTCGTCATAACCGGGTGATGCCATTTGAAGGTATTTTGCCGCATCTGGAACGCCGTTACCGCGAAACTGAAAGCAATTATGTGCGTGATGATCTGGCGCAGTATCTATCCAATGCCGCTTGTGATGCTTGTGATGGTTCACGTCTGAATGAAATCTCACGTAATGTGAAAATTCTGGACAAGACCATTGCCGACGTTACTCGCATGTCGATTGGCGATGCCGAGAGCTATTATCAAGGTATTAATCTGGAAGGTGCGCGTGGTGAAATTGCGGACAAGATTTTTAAGGAAATCCGTGAGCGTCTGCACTTCCTGGTATCTGTCGGTCTGAACTATTTGAGCCTGTCCCGTTCTGCTGAAACCCTGTCTGGTGGTGAAGCACAGCGTATCCGTCTGGCCTCACAAATTGGTGCCGGCCTCATGGGTGTGATGTATGTACTGGATGAGCCTTCGATTGGTCTGCATCAGCGTGATAATGATCGCCTGTTACAAACCCTGATTCGTTTACGTGACCTCGGTAATACTGTTTTAGTGGTCGAACATGATGAAGATGCAATTCGTGCTGCAGACCATATTATTGATATTGGTCCGGGTGCCGGTGTGCATGGTGGCCATGTGATTGCAGAAGGTACCTATCAGGAACTCGCTGAAAATAAAGATTCCCTGACTGGTAAATATCTGTCTGGCAAACTGAAAATTGAAGTGCCGAAAAAACGGGTTCAGCCACCAAAACCGGAAGAACAGATCAAATTGATGGGTGCTGCCGGGCATAACCTGAAGAAAGTCGATCTGACCATTCCATTGGGAATCATGACTTGTGTCACCGGTGTTTCAGGTTCTGGTAAATCTACGTTGATTAACCGGACTCTGTTGCCACTAGCAGCGACTCAGCTGAATGGTGCAACCACGCTAACTGCTGAGAAGTTTGACTCAATTGATGGTCTGCAATTTCTGGATAAAGTGGTTGATATTGACCAGAGCCCGATTGGCCGTACGCCACGTTCGAACCCAGCAACTTATACCGGTTTGTTTACTCCAATTCGTGAACTGTTTTCACAGACTCCGGAAGCCAAAGCGCGTGGTTATACCGCTGGCCGTTTCTCGTTTAACGTGAAAGGCGGACGCTGTGAGGCCTGTGAAGGTGATGGCATGATTAAGGTAGCGATGCACTTTCTGCCGGATATGTATGTGCCGTGTGACGCCTGTCATGGCAAGCGTTATAACCGTGAAACGCTGGAAGTGAACTACAAAGGCAAGAATATTTCTGATGTATTGCAGATGACCGTTGAAGATGCCATGCATTTCTTTGATGCGATTCCAGTGATTCATCGTCGTCTGGAAACCTTGCATCAGGTTGGTCTGGGCTATATCCGTTTAGGTCAGTCAGCGACGACCCTTTCTGGTGGTGAAGCACAACGGGTAAAACTGGCACGTGAGCTGGCCAAACGGGATACCGGTAAAACCCTGTATGTCCTGGATGAGCCAACCACTGGTCTGCATTTCCATGATATTGCCAAGCTGCTGGACATCCTGCATGAGCTACGCAATAAAGGGAATACCATTGTTGTGATTGAACATAACTTGGATGTGATCAAGACTGCAGACTGGGTGGTAGACCTTGGGCCTGAAGGTGGTGCGGGTGGCGGTATGATTATCGCGGAAGGTACTCCGGAAGATGTTGTGAAAGTTAAGGCTTCACATACAGGGAAATTCTTAAAGCCGTTATTGAAGTAATTTTATTCTCTCCAATCCTCCTTTGAAAAAGGAGAGAGTGCCCCATTGCTGTCCCACAATTTTTCATAAGAGGAAGCTCAAATGAGCTTCCTCTTGTTTTATGGGTATTTTATCGGGTGAAAATAAAGCTTTTAAAGTTCTTCTTTCAAACAAATTCACTTGAATTATTCTGAGTAAACGTTGAACTGTCCAAC
>NZ_VPBW01000052.1:0-13210 GCF_013418535.1 Acinetobacter sp. YH12137
ATAATCAGCGAAGAATTCAAAAAGGCTTGGATTTTAAGACACCAAATCAAATGGCAGAAGACTTTTATCGGTTAGCTGCCTAGAATCTCCCAAGTGAAAGTCTCCTGCTAATTCAGCACACATCAAATGTCTAATAACACTAAGCAATATATTGAAAAAGAAGCTACTCAGATTAGACAAGATTACGATTTAATCGATTATGAAATAGATCTTTTTAAATTAGGTGAAGACCTAGGGATTGATATACAAACCCAATCCCAAAAGAGTCATGGTATTTCTGGAGCACTCATTAGGAATGGCAATGATTTCCTAATCTACTATGCTTCTTCTATCAATAATATTCCATATCAAAGATTCAGTATTGCTCATGAATTTGGGCATTATTTTTTGCCTGAACATCCTGAAAATATCTTTAATAAAGATGGTACTCATTTTTCAACTGCAGGATCGAGTAGCAAAGATCCGTATGAAAGAGAGGCAGACTATTTTTCTACTTGCTTACTAATGCCTAAATTTCTTTTTGAAAAGGAAATGTATAAATACAATGACGGCTTAGAAGCAATTAGGTCTTTAGCTAGTATATTCAATACCTCCCTAACCTCTACAGCTATACGATATATTGAACTTACTGAAACACCAGCATTATTAATTATCAGTTCAAATGGTATAGTAGATGCTGTTTTCGATACTAAGGAACTACGTAAATTTGGAAAATGTTTTTATATAAAAAACAAAGTGCTATCAAATAAAAATATTATTTCAACAGAGTTATCAAAAAAAGAAATTTTTCTTAATGAGTGGATTGATACAAATCATCGTATTAAAGCAATTGAAGAAAGTATCACCTTGGGGTCTTATGAAAAAACTCTCACGGTAATCACAACAAACACCTTATATGAAGATGTTGAAGAGGTGGTTAGTGATGCATGGGAACCTCCTTCATTCAAATAGTATAAGTTTTCTTTATTTAACATAAAATCTCTTATACGAAATTCAGATTCAAGACATAAAAAAGCCCGACATCCTGTCGGGCTTTTTCATATCGGGGTGCTCGTCTTACTGATCTCGTGCTGCCCATTCCTTGCGCTATTTTCTTATTCTTGTTTTCTGGAAACATCCAGTTCCCTTATGTATTCATCATAGGGCTAATGCCTTGGATTACCAATCCGCAAAATCCTTAAATCTATGTAAGTTTTAGCTTACAAAGTTGGCCTATTTTATCCCAAGAGTTGTCCGCAGAAATTGGGGATTATTTCTGAACTGTGACCCTTGAGAAATCAAGAAAAAACGCAAAAATGAATATTTTTTGATCAATTTTATTAGCAAGAAGTATCAAAATTGCTTAAAAAGAAACCGACTTGTTTCCAAGTCGGTTTTTTGTGGTTTTTTAGGGGGAGGAAATTCTTTAACTATATGAAAAACAATGATATTTTAAAAAGCATTTCGTATAAGAGATTTATGTTAAATAAAAAGACGCCTATGTAAAGGCGTCTTTTGAATATTTCTAGATTATTGAAAAGCTTGTCTTAGAACTTCACCTTTCTCTGTAGAAGTTTGGGTAGTTGTAGAGTTTTCATCATTTATATCTAAAATATCTTTTCTTTTTTCAGGGCCATAATATGAAATAAACTTATTTATAGATTTATCCCACGCTAAATAACTGTCGTTATATTCAGAAGTAAAACGATAGCCATCTTTTATTTTTTTAAGCTCCAATCCTTCACGACCTAACCAATAGTTAAGAACATGATCATATTTACCTGCTTCATTTTGAAAGTAGATATCTATAAAGCCATCACTGTTTCCAGTGAAAATTGAGTAAGCACCTTCACAGGTAACGTCTGAAGATCGGATAATATAGTCTTTTAAGCCATCATTATTAAAATCTATATTTACTAAAAACCCTTTATTGAAAGTGATTTTAGGATTTTTAACTTGCATTTCTTCATCTTCAGATATGCCTTGGCAGGTATCTATATACTCACTTTGAACTACTTCTTTAATCTCTATAGGCAGCTTATTGAAAGGAATACTATTATTTTTTACAGGGATTTCTGCTAAAGAATTTGTACAAAAAACAGCTATGGCTGCAAAACCTATTAACTTTTTCATTAATAAACCTATTTATTTGGATTTTATAGAGATTAATAGGTGTATCTAAAACCTTGTGCCATCATACAATCTTGTATCATTTCAGCTTTTTCATTTTGATTTACTTTAGCTAAACCTATGTCATAGCGACATTTTGCTAAAGCACTATTAGCATCATGTGGAGTAATTCCAGCTTTTCTCCACATAGGTTGTGATGTACTACATGCAGAAATTAAAAGTGTTGAAACAGCTAATGCCCCGATAATTGTTTTTTTCATAAAAAACTCTATAAAATTTAATCAAATAATTTTTCTATTCTATCAAAATTTATGAATTTTGTAATAAAAAATGGGAGCTTAAGCTCCCATTTTTACTGATGATTTTTTAATTCTTTTAGCATGGCATCCCGCAAGATTTCATTCATGCGTGTCTGATAACCTTTACCTTGTGCTTTGAACCATGCAAGTACGTCAGCATCTAAACGAATAGATGTTTGTTGCTTCACTGGACGATAGAATTGATTGTGGCGTACAGCATTACTCCAGTCGGTAATTTCAGGAATATCTGATAGATCTAGCTGATCGTCAGGAACTGTTCCCTTAGCAAGCAAGCGTTCAATTTCAGCATCTTGCTTGTCGCTGAATTTTTCATTCAGTTCTTTGCGTGAGTATCTAACCATGCTCATATTTATCTCGCTCTGCTTTAGTTACCTGTCTTGCACTAATGATTCGTATGATTTCACAGTCATCTTCATCAAAGATGGTATGAGCTACTAAGAGCATTAGTACGCCTTTCACTTTTCCAATGGTCTGCCAACGTTCTTCGCCATCGGTATGTCTGTCTTGGATTGAGATCCTTAAAGGATCTTCAAAAATAAGGCTTGCCGTTTCGAAAGAGACATCGTGCTTTTTCTGATTCTTTCGATTCTTAGCCTCATCCCATTCAAAATACTGTTCCATAAAAAACATTCAAATTTGTATATACAATAATGTATCATAAAATTGTATCTCTCAAGTTGAGAAGCGTAATTTTTAGTCAATTTTATTGGCAAGAACTATCAAAAATGATCATAAAAAAGCCGACTTGTTTCCAAGTCAGCTTTTCGACATCGTCGAGCATTATCACTATAACACAAGTATTTGATTTTTATGTGTTTAAAATATGAATTTCGTATAACGCCCATTATGTAAAATGGAGGGTTCTTATTCCAAGAACAAGTTCAGCACAAACGTACAATCTTTAAGGCTTAGAACTAGATATCGTTCTCTCTTTGATATTTATTACTATCTAATTGAGTGAACTTTGTGGAAATATTTCTTTATACGCTAAGCGTTATGTATAGCCCAGGTCCTGTAAATTTTATGGGCCTAAATTCTGGTCTTACAGGCCAACTAAAAAAGACTGTAGGATTTTACATAGGCGTTGGTTTTGCCATGTTGATCTTATTCGTATTGTTTGGCTATATAGGTGAAGCGGTTATTCCACATGGATGGATTCATTATATTGCTTTAGTTGGTGCAATTTATACATTCTACCTAGCTATAAAAATGATTAGGGCTAATATAGAAACAACTCAACAGCAAGAAAGCCATCTCACATTCCTAAATGGTCTGTTTATTCAGTTATTAAATCCAAAAGCCATTCTAGTTATCCTACCTGTCACGACAATTATGTACCCAGCAGCCAAGATAACTGGGGTAATGATATTAGTTGTTTCTTTACTGATTTCGCTTGGTGCTGTTGGCGCACCATTCACCTATGCTCTAGTTGGAAAAGTATTAGGAAGCAAGATAGCTGATCCTGTTTGGTTCAATCGGCTCAATAAGCTGATGGGGATACTTTTAATTTTATCAGGGCTTTTTATGTTCAAAGATTTTCTAAATGGCATAAATCTACTTTAGGAAAAATTTGCCGTTCAAGTCGAACGGCTACCTTCTAATATTTATCATTTTCCATTGGGTAGGAGTTAAACCAAATGTTTTTATAAAATGTTTGGTCATATGGCTTTGATCAAAAAAGCCAGCACTTAAAGCAGCATTAACAATAGATTCCCCTTGAGTAAGGTTGAACTTTACTGTTTCTAAGCGACGCATAGTCATATAACGATGTGGGCTAGTTCCAAATAATAATCGGAAATCACGAGAAAGGCTCCATCGGTCACGATCGGCATGTTTCTCCAAATCTGACAAACTTAAGTTTTCATGGGGATATGCCAAAATATACTCACGTGCTCTTTCTGCCGCCTTGTAATCAAATTTTTTGTTTTGATTCAATGATGTGTCTGAAATTTCACAAAGTGTAGTTGCTAAATCAAATAGGCTGTCTTCCTCTTCGAGGGTATCCATATAATTATTTATATTGCTTAGAAAGTTATCCGTTGCCTTAAACAGGCGAATATCATTACTTAAACCATGTTTAATAAAAGGTAAGGGTTTACCTTTTAAAATGGTTTGAATCATCGCTGGTTCGATGTAAATCATTCTATAGCGATAACCATTTAATGTCCCTGATTCACCATCATGCTTTTCATCTGGATGTAAAACCATAGTCATGCCTGGCAAGCTATGTTGCAAAATACCTTTGTAATGAAAGTTTTGAATTCCGGAAAGAGTCCTACCAATAGCATAAGTATCATGTCGGTGAGGCTTATAAGCATAATTAGAAAGAAATGCATCAATTCTTTCTAATTTATGGTTTTGAGTGGGCGATCTCAGAATCCAATTATTTTCACTGGAGAAATTAGGCATAATTGATGGCCAATTTTTCGTAGATTCTATTGTAGATTATTTTTCACTTTTCCTAAAATTAACATAATACACGTTATACGAAACTTCAAAAAATAGCCCTCAATCGAGGGCTATTTAACATAAAATCTCTTATATGAAATTTAGAACTTTCCCTTAAAAAGATCATTAAAAAGCTCTTTATCTTTCTGTCTATTTTCTTCTGTCTTACTTTCCGCACTTAAAAACTGCTCAAAATCAGCCCATTGATGTTTAAAAGATTCATCATTTTTAAATTTATTCAAAACCCAAGCGCCAAGCAAAATTTTCCGTCTAGTTTCATTTTTCCGTTCTTGAGCTTTGGCTTCACTTAAAAGTTTTTGCTGCTTAAGTTTAAGCTCATTCTGTTTCTGTTTTGCCTGTTCTAAGATCTGCTCTTGTTCTTTTTTCAAATACTCAATTTGCTCTTGTAGAGATAACTTCTTCTGCTGTGCTTTAGTGAGCTTCTTTAAAACTTCATCTTTCTTTTCTTGAATATCTGACATAGTATTAAACCGTGATGATCAATAATCAAACATCATCATAGAGTCAAAAAACAAAGCGAGCAATATCAAACGTAGCGAAGCGGAGTTTTCCCGGAGTGAAATGAAGGGCGCACTTACCCACTTTTCATCTTCGATAGAAAAGTGGACGTTGCGACAGGGGAAACCCCTGTACCCCATGACCTCGCTTTAGCATGGTCAGCAACTTTTTCAAAGTTGCAAAAATCAAAACCACGATATGCAAAAGTTAGGTTTATAAAAATGGCAATTTTTCATTTGAATGAAAGCAACATCTCACGAAGTGACGGACGTTCAGCCGTTGCTTGTGCTGCTTATCGTGCCTGTGAAAAATTAGAGGATCTGACTTTTGGAAAGACTCAGGACTACACTAAAAAAAAGGGACTTGCATACAAAAATATTTATGCACCAGAACATACCAATACAAAACTTTTAGACCGTCAAACACTTTGGAATACAGTAGAAAAAAAAGAATTCAATGCCAATGGCTCAATGAAAGCCAATGCACGACTCGCCAAAGAATATATCTGTGCGTTACCACATGAATTAACAGATGCAGAACGCATAAAAATCGTTGATGACTTTTGCCGAGACTTTGTGAACAAGCACAATGTTATTGTCGATGCCTGCATCCATGCACCACATGAACATAACGATGAAACCAATAATAAAAACTATCACGTACACATGATGTTCACGACCAGACTCATCAATGAAAAAGGCGAATTAGGAAAGAAACAAAGAATCTTCAACGACCATGGTCCCGAGATCCTGAAGGACAGCCGAGCAACTTTTGCCAATGTTGTAAACACAGTATTGGAAAATGCCGGACTAGACGAACGCATCGACCACCGGAGTTACAAGGATCAGGGCTTAGACTTTCTTGAACCCACTCATCATGAAGGGCATGAAGCTACAGCACTTCGCAGACAATATGACGAGGAACAAAAAAGACCGCTTGAAGAACGTAACACTGAAATTGTGCTGCCAAGAATTGCACTTGAAAATGATGCAATCAAAGCCAAAAATTTAGATGCTGCACGAGAATACCAACAGATCATCAAGGGCCTTGATCAAGAAATTATTGTTCCAAGTCGATTAGAAGATCAGATTACCCAGCTG
Organism: Acinetobacter sp. YH12137; assembly: GCF_013418535.1. Classification (NCBI taxonomy): domain Bacteria; kingdom Pseudomonadati; phylum Pseudomonadota; class Gammaproteobacteria; order Moraxellales; family Moraxellaceae; genus Acinetobacter; species Acinetobacter sp. YH12137. Next base: position 6,497 of record NZ_VPBW01000052.1, read on the forward strand.
GAAAACGAACTTCAGTTAACCGAAGCAGAAGAAAAAGAGCTTTTAGCAGAATTAGTAAATCTCAACCTAGAAGAAGAACGCCTGCAAGAACAACAGGTTCAACAGATCGACAACGCATATGATGACTTCATCCGGTGCCAAGATATTTATGCAGAATTTGCCAATCAGTTTTACACCATTCAAAGCAATGCTGCTGATAATCAAAAGCAGATTGAATCAAATCTCACCAAGACAAAACGATGGTTAGCAGAAAACAAAAGCGATTTTTACCTACATAGCAATAATTTGTTTTATGACTCTTACCATCATACTTACAGAGATATAAAAAAACCTGATTTTTATGCGACTGAAAAATCAGTAGAACAGGCAAAAAATGAGAACTGGAGAGAATACGCAACCGAGGTCGAACAACTTGCTAAAGAATACGATATTGAGAATGTCGTCCAACGCTTAGGTCAATGCTCAGAGATACTGGAAAATAATGGGATTGAACGACCAACGATAAAACCCACGTTTTGGCAGAAGCTAAAACGAGAGTACGTTCATTCATTCGATACCCTACATGATTTTAATGATGATATGAGTCCCCTCCTTAAAGCAAAACGGGCAGATGATCTCAAAATTGAACAAGAAAGAATGCAGCAAGTACGCCAAACGGAAGTAGATCGCCAACGAAGAATTGAAAATGATCGCAGAGAAAGTGAATTTAGAGAGCAATTACGTAAAGAACGAGAGCAAAAAGAACAACGCTATGAACAAGAAAGACACGAACGAGAACATTTGGCATTTTTAAAACGCCAAGAATTGGAAAAACAGCAGAAAAACGAGCCTAAAAAACCAGAAAATGAAAATAACAACGATTACCGACCTTGGTGAATGCTGTTTAAACGCAAAAAAATAGGGTTTTTAGCGATGTTTTGCTAAACCACAGAGATTTTATAGTTGAGTTAAGAAAAAACTCTTAAATCGCAAATGAGAGCATTTAGCGAGTGTCTACGAGCGAACTACAGGGATCTAAATTTTTTCACCTATTTTTCCCTGATTACAGGCTCCCCTGTGTATCAAGAACTCAGAATCAGAGCATCCCGAATGGGTGCGAACTGATTACGATGGCTTTATGTCGAGCGAAGCGAGTGAAAAAGTTCTATGAGCGAAGCGAATTCCTAGTTGCTTTTCTTTTTTAAAAGTCACGAAATTTTAAGCCAAAAATTGCCCCTACGAACTGAGCGAAAGCGAAGTTCAATAGAGTTTGAGCGTAGCGAAAACCGAGGGCAATTTTTCCTTGCCTGGGCTTTTAATTATTTTTAAAGTTTTTAAATGCTTTTAGACATGCTGAAAGCCTTTATTTACAACACTTTCAAAGGATATATGTCCACGTTTACCTTGCAATATGTCCACGTTTACCTTGCAATATGTCCACGTTTACCTTGCAATATGACTACGTTTACCTTGCATAAGTCCACAAATAATATTAACGTGTACTTATACACAATAAAAAATTAGTGGCTATGAGAGATTTAGTTGTAAAAGATAATGCCTTAATAAATGCTAGCTATAACTTAGATTTAGTAGAACAACGTTTAATACTATTAGCCATTGTTGAAGCACGTGAAAGTGGTAGAGGTATTAATGCGAATGATCCATTAGAAGTTCATGCTGATAGTTATATCAATCAATTTGGCGTACACCGCAATACAGCCTATCAAGCTCTAAAAGATGCTTGTAAAGATCTTTTTGCACGTCAGTTTAGTTATCAAGAAAAAAAGGCTAATGGGAATATCAGAAATGTTATGAGTCGCTGGGTTTCTCAGATTGCTTATAACGACAATGAAGCGACTGTAGACCTAATATTTGCTCCAGCTGTCGTTCCATTCATCACCAGGTTAGAAGAGCAATTTACGAAATATGAACTACAACAAGTCAGTAGCCTTAGTAGTGCTTATGCTATTCGTTTATATGAGCTTCTAATTCAATGGCGAAGTGCTGGTAAAACACCAATTATAGAGCTACAAGAGTTCAGAAAAAAATTAGGTGTTCTTGATAATGAATATTTACGGATGGCTCACTTAAAAGAACGTGTGCTAGAACTTTCAATTAAGCAGATAAATGAACATACAGATATTTGTGTAAAGTATGAGCAGCATAAACGGGGGCGCTCAATATCTGGTTTTTCGTTTAACTTTAAACAGAAAAAAAAGGACTCTCCACCTCTAGTAGATAGAGATCCTAATACTTTAGATTTCTTTACAAAGATGACTGATGCACAACGCCATATGTTTGCAAATAAACTTTCCGAACTTCCTGAAATGGGTCGTTATTCCCAGGGAACTGAAAGCTATCCGCAATTTGCTATTCGTATTGCTGAGATGCTGCAAGACCCTGACCGAATAAAAGAACTATACCCATACCTAAAAAAAGTGGGATATATGCCATCAAATAAAAAGGACACCGTAAATGGCTAAGTTATCACTAAGTGAAGTATCTAAAAAATTTCATGTTGATAGATCAACCATTTACAGAGCTGTACGTAATGGACGTTTATCACGCTCCAGTGATGGACAATTCGATCTAGCAGAGGTCATCCGATGCTTTGGAGAACCTGAGCAAACATCTCAAAAAATTGAATCATCTAAGCAAGAAGGTGATGAATCTACAAAAAAACTTATTGCCCATTTAGAAAATGAAGTCAAAAAATACCAAGAACGTGAAGAACGGTTAATGCAACAAATTGACCGTATGCAAACACTCATTGAGCTGAAAAGTGTTGCACCTGCCACAGCAGCACCACAACAAGATGCTACGGCATGCGACACCGATCTACCACAGCATGCGACAACACAACAAGACAATGATAATAAAAAGAATAATGAATTAAATATTGCAGAAAATGTGGCAGTGCCACAGCAAGAAACTACGGCATACCACACCCAAACGCTACAGCATGCCACGTTGCAGAATGTGGCAGTGCCACAACACAAAAAACGTGGCTTATTTGGCCGTGTACTGAATGCTGTTTTTGATAATGACTAAGGGAGAAAGATCATGCCGAAACTGAAAGACATTGCCCTAGGCATTATTGTGGCCCCGCTGTTGATCCCGATCATGCTGATCGCATCGTACCAGGATAAAAAAGCGCTGAAGAAAGAGCTGGATGAACGCCAAAAAGGAAAAGACCAGGCATCCTGATTATTCAATTGAGCTAATCAAAATCGTGAAACATTGCTTAAATAATAGGCGTGGAACGTGAAAAGTCATAAAAAAAGCCCAGTCATGGGAGACTGGGCTATAAACTGGGAACTACAGCATTGATTTCTAAGGTAAATTATATCACGTTTCGTATAAGGTGTATTATGTTAATTTTAGAAAAAATAACATAATACAAATAATGATTTCTTTGGAAAACTAGCTTTTTTTATGAAAAAAAAGTATGCTATTAAGCATAGATACACTTAGGTGTACAAAAAATTATCTCAATTTTATGTATTTAGTTATACGTAAAATGATCTTAGATATTAGTAATGATAGTAGATCTACAGCGCTGAGTTCAGAATGTATTGCAAGTCGATCTGGGGAGGGTTACCTCAATTAAAGATTGCAGCGATAACTTTGGTCAGATTGCAAGACGGTCATTAGGGGCAAACCTTAGTTATATTAATCAATCACTAATATTTTTTAATTAGATATGATTTTTTATAAGATATGGATTTAAATATTTTATAGCTAAATCATAAGATATCGTAATAATGGGAGCTTTTATAGCTCCCATTATTTTATGTAATGAAATCATTAGTAAAAATATTTAGATGAACTCGCCCTTTGAAGCTTATATCTTCTTCATGGCAATTTAAGTAACGTCCATTTATTCTGGCTGTATTATCTGAATCGTAACTAACATTAAAATGTTGTCTCTCATCTAGCTTAAAGCCAAACCTTAAATGCGCTTTTAAATTACAATAGTTATCATGTGGTTGCCCTGTTTCATGATGTGCATGACGTTCATCACCTAAATCAAAATATTTATGAACATCATCAAGAAAGAATTTTTTCTTGTTACCAGATCGTCTTTTCGGCTTCCTGTGAGTCTTTCTTATCGATGATAAACATAGATTAAATTCCTCTTGAAACTCTTCTTTAGAGGACTTCTCTCTAATTATATTTGGTAGATTTATCAAAAACTCTGAGTTGAAATTTAGAAATGGGAGTCTTAACAACTCAATGTCATCACCGCTGGAAAACAGACCATTCATGTATCTAAAATTCTTTAGAATTTTAGTGACTTGCTCAGCTAAATGATTTTTTGATAAAGGAGCCTCTTTATAATCAATTTCACCGACAAAACCAATTTTGTATAATTCAAAATCAACATCTAACCTTTTGTCTTTTATTAAAATAAGTTTTTCTATATGGTTAATATTTGAAGATATAAAATTAAGAGCTTGTCCTAAATTATTTTCAGTAAAATATAATATATTAGTATTACTAGAAATTTTTTTTGTTATATCACTTTTAAAAATAAAATCCTCATTACTCCTAATAAAATTAATATGGAAATCAGTGTTGAGAATATTAACTATTAAAAACATAACAGACCTTAAGACAACAATCTTACTAATATTTTTGTTGGGATCTGAATTTGATCTAATTCTTGTTGATTACATCTGCTCTTTAATAGATCTAAAAAGGCCAGTGTCAGTTCTTTATCGTTTGAAGATACTTTCTCTGACTCTACACTTTCACCATAACTGAAGCTTTCACTGCTTGGTATTAATCCAATTTTTTGATCTTGAGATGGATGAACTACTATTTTCAACTGTAATTCTCCCTGATTCTCTTTAATCCATTTAACGAGTGATAAGCCTTTTGTCGCTTTCCTAACTTCTTCTTTAGGATAGTCACTACCTAGCTGACTAACTAATAAAGGAGACTGATTTTTCGCCCAAAAATTTTTAACTTTTTGGACAATTTCAGCTTTTAATTGCTTTTCTAACATTATTTTCTCTTTACTATCATAACCTTGTTATTCTAACTTTATTTTATATTTCCTAACATAAAAATTTTCTGTGTATCCTTTCTTATATTGAATCGAAATCATCTTTCAGGAATAGATCTTTAAGCTCTAACATCGCTGCTAGTGCATACATAGTGAGAGTAAATAGAATTATGCCAATAAACACAAATCCAATGCCATAAGAAACACCTAAACTAGTAAAACAGAAGAAAAAACCTGTAGTAAAAAAAATAGCCGATGCAACAAACATCACACTAAAAATAGCCGATAATGCATATTCAAAATTAAGAATAAAATGCTTTATCCAACTCGGTATCGGAATTTTCCTTTCTAATTCTCTTTCTGCTACAACTAACATTAATAAAGGTAAACAGTAAATTCCTGAAAGCCAAAGAAGAATATGTACATAGTTATCATTAGAAGGTATAAGGCTCTTCATCATTTCGTTAAAGTTAGATAGATCATGACTTTTATGAAAAATGACTCCCCAAATATCTTGACATAGAGCTAATAAAAGAGGAATCACTCCTAAAAGGATAGCTACTATAAATCCTTGTTTAAACGAAATTTTTATGTATTTTTTCGGTGGAAACACAGGACCTCCTATTAACAATTGGCTTATTTAAAACCCGCTTTTCTCAACATTTTTTTTAAATCAGCTTCAACTTGTTTTTTAACTTTAGAAGATATTTCTTTTTGCAATATTCCATACTTTTCTTGTGCTCCACATTTAGCACAACTAATTGTATCTGAAGCTTTAGGATTACTAGGAACCTTAAACTTATTGCTTCCGCAAGAACATAAAATATTTATTGTTTGATCAGTCATCTCAATGCCTTCTTTAATATGAAATTATCAAAAAAAGACTGCCAAGCGTACTTAACAGTCTTTTACAACTCATCGCTTACTATCTGGTGTACGTTCAACACGAACCCAGCTTGAATTTGGCTTTGATGTTGGGGGGGCAATAGTTCTATCTGGAATAGTTGAGTAGTTATCTCTCAATCCACCTCTAGGACCTTGCTCTCGATAAATCCCACCATCACGGCCTGTATTCTGTCCTGGTTTTAAAGACATATTTCGCTCCAATATTGTCGAATTCGACAACTTTATGTTGTCGTAACTATTATTAACACTACTTGTCGAATTCGTCAACAAAATTTCTCCATTTCGAATTATCATAGAAATATAAAAATATAATCAGTAGAATAGAACTATGAATACAGAATCTAATGAAACCTACGTGTTTCCTGAACGGCTTAAAGCGATAAGAGAGTTACGTAAACTAACTCAAGCTCAATTAGCTGAAAAATCTAAAATTCCTTCTACCTCAATTTCACATTTGGAAGCTGGGTCAAGAAAACCATCTTTTGATAATTTGAGAAAATTAGGAATAGCACTAGAAGTATCTACAGATTATTTACTAGGACGAGTAGATAGCTTTGAAGGAACTAATACGGATACTCTATTTAGAGATCTTCAAAACTTAACAGATAGTGATAGAGAAACTATTCGACGATTTGCAGAGTCACTAAGAAATAAATAAACTATTTATTTCTTAGTACATTGAATAAGATAATTGATGTGTGCTTAAAAAACAGGAGGGTTTAACTTGGTAAACTATACATACTCATTAGGAGTTTACCATGAGCAAGAAACAGAAGACTTACACCGCAGAATTTAAAGCTGAAGCCATAAAAGCCATT
>NZ_VPBW01000053.1:0-12402 GCF_013418535.1 Acinetobacter sp. YH12137
CAATTACGCAAAATAATTCGGTACTATTAAACATCGGGACTAGAGTTTTAAGTTTTGTGTGGTAACTCAACTGATGGCTCTAGTCCTCTTATTTTTCAAGTCAATTTTTTATCCGCGATTCGGGTTATCAATATTCTTATTAACCACCTTATATAAGTTTTATCTTTTAATGGGTGATATTGAGTAAAACGAGTAATGATCATTAACTGAATTGAATCGCTACAAAATATGTAACGATTCTAGTTTAAAACCAAATAAAAAATATTTTAATAATAATTATTAAATTTAAAAACAATAATTTATGTCAGTAAAAGTATATATTTTACTTTAAAATCTTCCCAAATATCCCCCCTCTTTTCCTGCTTGCAATTAAAGCTTTTCAGTCACATGATTAAGTGATCAAGGCTGTATATCAAGTGAGTAAAATCATGACGCCTGAACAACGCTTCCAAGCCATTTTGGCCCAATCCAAGCAGCATGATGAAGAAAAATCCCAGCGCTCAAAGCTGGAAAATAACCTGATCGTGCTCAGTCATGAACTAAAGGAACTCGCAGAACGCATTGAGGAACAAGTCACTGATCTCATCTTCGCTGAAATGGATCATTTTCTAGAGTCCCAAGGCTGGAATTCAGAATTTATTAATACCAGAAATAAAAGATATACCCTGAATGAAAAAAATATTTATCTCAGCGCACTTAAGCCAACGATTGGAAAATTTTTATTTGTGATCAAGCATGACCTATTTGAAAGTACTGAACATCAGGTGGAAGCCTGCTTTAAGGATAGTACGACCTTGAGTCATTTTAAAACTGCCATGCAAGGTGGAGATCTTAAAAATGATATTCCGATCAAGGCGCTTGAAGAATGGTTAAAAGGCTTGCAGTTAACCTTGCAGAAATTAAAAGCTGAAAGTAACAACCTCCAGGCTGATGGTCTGACCTATGAAGTAATTAAGGTCGGTCAGATCCATCATAAAAGACTGCCTAACTTTATCGAAGCCTTTTTATCCATTCTGGAGCATAGATAAGCCTGTTTAAAGTTAGGGTTGGTTTTTAAACTTTATTTACAGGCGCTGTAATTCATTGACCGCACTTCCTTGTTCTGCGAGCCATTTCGCGCGTCGCTGGAACAAGGCTGGAGCAGCCTGATTGACCTGATCAATTAAGATTTGTAGATCAGCACGTACCAGTTTTCGGTTTTCTACCACCACTTGGCCGTTCACCATGGTCATATGCACATCTTGTCCTTGGACTGCATGCACCAGATTGGTATGTAAATTAAATAGTGGTCCCTGATTAATTAAAGGCGTCATTCTCGGTGTCGCAAGATCTACCGCAATAATATCAGCAAATTTCCCAGCTTCTAGCGAACCAATCTGATCCTGCATGCCTAAGGCTTTGGCACCTGTCCGAGTTGCCATCTGACAGACAGACCATGAATCCAGTGCTGCAGCATCCAAACCGGAAAACTTCGCCAATAATGAAGCAGTTTTCATTTCTTCAAACATGTCTAAATTATTATTTTCTTTCTCGCCATCAGTACCTAATCCTACAGCAATGCCATGTTTAAGCATTTCCGTAATGGGTGCAGCCCCCGAGGCGAGTTTCATATTTGAGATCGGATTATGTGCGACACCAACATTATAGTGTTTTAAAATTTCGATCTCTGCTGAATTGGCCCAGACACAATGCGCTAACAGGCATTGAGGTACATCCAGCATGCCCAATTGTTCCAGCGTCTGGATCGGGCGCACGCCATAACGTCGAAGGTTTTCTTCAACATCAAACTTGCTTTCGTTGCTATGCGTGTGAAAACCCGTCTGATATTCATGACACATTTTCTGGATACGTGCCAAGGCTTTTTCTTCAGCATAAAACAGATGTTCCAAGCCAACCCAGACCTGAATTCGCCCATTTGCAGCTTGATGCCATTTTTGAATTAAAGCTTCATTACTATTGAGGGTTTCAAAATAGTTGTGATCTGGATGTTCAGCCACATATGGCACCAGCACTGCACGTATACCGAGTTGCTGTGCGGCCTCAGCACTACCTTCCATATAACGCCACATATCCACAATGGTAGTCGTGCCGGATAGCAGCGCTTCGGCATAGCAGAGATAAGAGGCAATTTTGGAATCTTCGGGAGTCACTACCCGATGCATCGGATCAATAAACTGCTGCAGCCAGTCCCAGACCGGTAAACCCTCGGCTGTACCGCGCAGTAAACCTGAGTGACAGTGGGTATTGATCAAGCCCGGCATCAATAAACTTTTGGGATACTGGTCAACTGCAGCTTCAGGATATTGCTGAGTTAATTCCTGTAATGTTCCTACTTGTTTAATAAGAGCGCCATCAATCAGGATGGCACCATCTTTAATACAGTCCAGGTTTGAATTCATGGTCAGGACATAATCTGCGCTCATAATTTTCATAAAGTAATTCCTGAGATTTGTCCGGTTAAGGGCTAAAGGTTTTACCGAGTGATGCTGGTAAATTGAGTTTCAATAACTTCTTGTCGCGTGAAATGAGGACTAAGACGACAATGGTTGCGATATATGGCAATGCCGATAACAGTTCATTCGGTACTTCTAGACCCAGAGCCTGGGCATGAAACTGCAAAATCGTTACACCACCAAACAGATAGGCACCCAACATCAAACGCGTCGGTTTCCATGCAGCAAAAACCACTAATGCAATTGCAATCCAGCCACGTCCTGCAACCATATTTTCAATCCACATCGGCGTATAAACCGTCGACAAGAATGCACCACCAATACCAGCCATTGCACCGCCAAACATGACTGCACCATAGCGAATCGCCAGCACGTTATAGCCCATGGCATGTGCGCTTTCCGGAGATTCCCCTACTGCTTTCAGTAACAGGCCTAAACGGGTTTTACTCAGTACCCACCACACCAGCACAAAAGCAAGTATGGACAGATACACCACATAGTTTTGCTGGAACAGGACTGGCCCTATGAATGGAATATCTGCGAGTCCCGGAATTTTTAGGTTTTCCAGACCCGGTAAGGCAGTACTGACATAATTCTGTCCCAGAAAGGCTGAAATCCCAATCCCAAAAATAGTGAGTGCCAGACCACAGGCGGATTGGTTGGTGCTTAAAGATAAGGTAAAAAATGCAAAAATCAGTGCCATCAATGTGCCTGCCAATCCGCCCATAAATAAGGCACTGGCGACACTGGCTTCATACTGGCTAGCGAAAGCAAATCCAGCAATGGCACCGACCAGCATCATGCCTTCTACCCCAAGATTGATGACACCGGTACGCTCTGCTACCAGCTCACCCAGCCCGGCAAAGATCAATGGCGTTGCCGCAGCGACAGTTCCGGCAACAATTGCGGTTAATTCAATACTCATGTTGTTATCCTTCTTCTGTCTGGATCAGGCTGCTTGCGCAGTGGTCATGGTTTTTTTGATTTTCTTTTTGGTAAAACGGTAGCGGTTTTCAATCAGGGCATCTGAAGCCAACAGGAAAAATAAAAGCAGGCCCTGGAAAATTCCGGTAATCGCGACTGGGAGTTGCAACTGCATTTGTGCCAGTTCACCACCTAAATAGATCAGCGCCATCAGGAAACCTGAAAGTACGATTCCAATTGGATTTAGTCGGCCCAGATAAGCCACAATAATGGCTGCATAACCATAACCTGGTGAAATATTCGGATTGAGCTGGCCGATTGGACCTGCAACTTCACAGATTCCGGCAATCCCCGCCATCAGACCTGAAATTCCCAAACTTAACCAGATGGCTTTTTTTGCTGAAAATCCTGCATATTGAGCTGCCAAAGGTGCCTGACCACTGACTTCCAGTTTATAAGCCATCAGACTCTTACGGATAAAAACCCAGAACAGCACCACTGCGATGATCGTGATAAAAATTGAGGCGTTAATCCGTGTGCCTTCCATAATCAGCGGCAGGGTCGCGCTTTCCGAGAACATTAAGGATTGTGGAAAGTTCATGCCATCTGGATCACGCCATGGACCATTGACCAGATACATCAGCAGGAAAAATGCCACATAGTTCATCATTAAGGTGGTCAAGGTTTCTTGCGCATTAAAATGGGTTTTTAGCAGCGCTGGAATCAGGCCCCAAATTGCACCACCAATCGCACCCATAATCACCATTAAAGGTAAAATCCACCAGCCGATCTGCTCATGAAACAGGATGGCAATACCACCGCCAAAGATGGCCCCCATAGCCAACTGCCCCTCAGCACCAATATTAAACAGACGGGCACGAAACCCAACAGCCAGACCCAAGGCAATTAAAATCAGCGGACTGGCTTTAATTATCAGTTCACTCAGGTTATAGACTGAGCTTAGCGGCTCAATAAAAAAGATATATAAAGCCTGAGCAGGATTCACTCCAAGCATTAAAAACAATAGGCTACCTACCGCCAGCATGGCGAGTAATGCAAGCACAGGTGAGAGCCATTTCATTAATTGAGAAGGATGTTCTCTAGGTTCTAATAAATGCATATTTACACCTCTTCTCTACGCATGCGCTTCATGGACAGGCTCGGATTCAGCCAATATTGCTGGATCTGCCTGAATACCTGACATGAGCAGGCCAATCTGTTCTGCATTGGTATTTTTAGCCGGGACAGGTGCCGACAGCTTTCCACCAGCCAGAACACAAATCTGGTCGCTAATTTCAAACAGCTCTTCCAGCTCTTCTGAAATCACTAAAATCGCAACACCTTGACGGGAAAGATCAATCAGGGTTTGACGGATAAACATCGATGCACCGACATCAACACCCCAGGTTGGCTGGGAAATAATTAATACTTTGGGCTGTTGCAGGATTTCACGCCCCACAATAAATTTTTGCAGATTCCCGCCCGAAAGGCTGCGCGCTTCCGCTTGTGGTCCTGCAGCTTTTACCCCGAATTTTTCGATACATTGCTGGGCAAAAGTGACAGTTTTCTCAAACTGGATAAAGCCCCATTTGTTTAAACCCTGACGAAAGGCAGTTAACAGGGTGTTTTGTGCCAGCGTCATATTCGGCACAGCACCGCGACCTAAACGCTCTTCCGGGACAAAACCCAAGCCTAGATCACGCCGCTGGCCTGCACTGAGTTCAGAAATGTCATGATCTAGTAGAAAAACCTGACCTCTTTTCGCCGTTTGCTCACCGGAAAGCAGTGCTAGTAATTCAGATTGACCATTACCCGAAATACCGGCAATGCCTAGAATTTCACCCGAATTCAGGTTAAGTTGAATATTGGATAAGGACACGCCAAAAGGATCATCAGTTTCGTAATTCAGGTTTTTCACCTGAAACAGCGTGCGATGTTCGCCTGTATATTCAACATGCGCATACGTCGGCAATTCCCGGCCAATCATTAATTTGGCCAGTTCACTGGTACTATTTTCAGAAGGCAATACATAGCCGGTGACTTTGCCATTACGCAGAATCGTCGCTTCATCACAGAGTTCTTTGATTTCATGTAATTTATGGCTGATATAAAGAATTGAAACACCTTGCGAAGCCACCAGTCGCAAAGTTTTAAATAACTGACGTACCGCTTGTGGGGTTAATACGGAGGTCGGTTCATCTAAAATGAGTAAGGAAGGATTTTGGAGTAGACAGCGGATAATTTCGACCCGTTGTCGCTCACCAATCGATAAAGAAAAAACTTCACGCCGTGGATCTACCGGTAAGCCATATTGTTCTGATACTTCGGTGATTTTAGCCGCTAAGCTTTTCAGGTCTATTTTCTCATCCAGACCTAATAAAATGTTTTCAGCTACGGTCATGGTTTCAAATAGGGAGAAATGCTGGTACACCATGCCAATCCCCAGTTTCCTGGCCATCGATGGACTTTCTATCTGTACTTCTTTGCCATTCCAGACGATATGACCGCTATCTGCTTTGGTCGCGCCGTAGATGAGTTTCATCAAGGTACTTTTACCAGCACCGTTTTCACCCAGGATGGCATGAATTTGCCCAGGTTGGACTTTTAAATTAATACTGTCATTTGCTTTCAATGAGTTATAGCTTTTGCTGATATTGATCAGCTCCAGTCGTGGAATTTGCTGCTCATTGAGCGATGACGTTTCGATGTCATTTGACATGTGAGGCAGATCGCTCATAACTCAGTCTCCACTCATTTTGGCCCAGTCCATAAAGTGATTCATGGACTGGGGGATGATTTTTCAGGATTTACTTTCTTTTATTTTTAAGTCATACACATAGTGAAAGGATTATTTAGGTAATGAACCTTCAACTCCTTTCACATAGAAGTTCATTTTTCCAAGCGCTTCATCTGTCATTTTGCCGCCTTTGGCAATCACCAAAGTTCCATCCTGTTTATAGATTGGGCCCTGGAATGGATGTAATGTGCCTTTATGAATCGCACTTTGTGCATTTAAAGCAGACTGTTTCACCTTGGCAGGAACAGCAGGTCCGAAGTTTTCAATTTTCACTGCATCCTGTTTTACGCCATACCAGAGAGCGGCAGGTTTCCAGGTTTTATTAGCCACTTGCTGCATTGCTGGCGTATAAATTTTTTCCCAGTGCAGTACTGAAGCAGCCAGATGCGCTTTAGGACCAAATTTGCTCATGTCTGAATCCCAACCAAAGGCATAAACGCCTTTTTGCTGGGCAGCTTGCACAACTGCTGGCGAATCTGTGTTTTGCATCAGCACATCAGCTTTTTGAGAAATCAGCGCCAAAGCCGCATCACGTTCTTTACCCGGGTTAAACCATGAGTTCACCCAGATGACTTTGGTTTTGACTTTAGGATTGACGCTTTGTGCACCCAAGGTATAGGCATTAATATTACGAACCACTTCCGGGATCGGGAATGAGGCTACGACACCCAAGGTATTAGTTTTGGTGGTTTGCCCTGCCACTACACCCAGCATGTAAGCACCTTCATAGGTACGTACATCATAGATGCCTAGGTTTTTCCCCTGCTTATAACCGGTCGCATGCATGAATACGGTATTGGGGAACTGCTTCGCGACTTTTTCCATCTGGTTCATATAACCAAAAGAGGTCGCAAAAATTACTTTATTGCCCTGCTGTGCCAGATTACGAATCACACGTTCAGCATCGGCCGTTTCAGGTACATTTTCGATATAAGTCGTTTTAAATTTTCCGCCCAAAGCTTTTTCAGCTTTAATACGCCCCTGATCATGAGAATACGTCCAGCCATGGTCACTGGTTGGTCCAATATAGACAAATGCAGCTTTATCGACTGCAAAGCTCTGACTACTGATCCCCAAACCCATAATTGCAGCCGCAATTACAGGCAGTGAAAATTTTTTCATTATCTTTTTATGTTTGGACATATTCAGCATAAATTGCCTCCGTGAATGCCATTTGAGTTTTATAAATAGCGGCTTTAAAAGATCTGAATCGACATCAAAAATTTTACTGATTGCTATATTTCTATTAATTAGCAACTTCTATTCCAATTCAGTTCAAAAAATAGAACAGGTGGATTGCAAGACACTTATAATTTTTAGAATGATCTGTTCTTTTATTTATTTTTATAAATTACAATTATTTACTACCAAGTATTGAGTATAAAAAAGTTGAACAGTTAAGAATATAAGCCGAGAAATATAGATATCAATCTAAGACAATGAGTAAAGTTGCTAGAAAACCAAGCTCAGCTCAAGGTTGAGAAATTAATAAAGTTGAAAATTTAAAAATTCTTGTGATTTTCTTTTGATCTGCGCTAGATAAGTGCGTCAGCTCTAAATCGTGTGCGCCAATAAATGGCTTATAATTGGCAATGCACTGAATGAATAAAATGGATTTTTAAAAATAGAAAATTAAGGAAAGTATTTTTAGAAAATAGAGACTGGATTGCAGGGTTTTAAATTGAGCCTACAATCCAGAAAATCTGTTTTTATGGTCTTATAAATAATATAAATAAAATGAAGTAGAATTATAAAAAGAATAATTTCAAATCTTCACCGAGATGACCAGAAGTCTTTTTGCAATTGAACCGTTTCCTGTTCAAGTTCCATGATTGGTCCAATCAGCTCAATATTCTTCTGACCATGAGCAAAAACATACTCAGCAGAAACACTCATAGTCGGATTCTCATTGTGGTTTCCAGTACATTGCAATAATTTTTCTTCGGTCATGGCATAGACCACCCGCCCGATATTGGCCCAATAAATCGTTCCAGAACACATGCAGCAAGGTTCAACTGCCGTATATAAGGTGCATTCAGCCAGATAATCCGGCGTAAAATTGCTGGCTGCGATCCGGGCTAAAGTACTTTCTGCATGGTTGACCGTATCAATATTACATTGGGTCAGTAAAACCGTTTCATGATCAGGTGCAACCAGCACCGCACCAAAAGGATGATGGCCTAAAGACATTGCCCGCTTGGCAACCTTATTGGATAATCTTAAAAAAGATAGCATTTGCTCATGGCTAGGCTGTGGCATAAATTACTCTAAAATTAGTAGTTCAATGGTCATAGCTCCTCTAAAAAGAGGATTTTCGACATATATGGAATAAAAAAGCACCCCAACAGACCAGGGTGCATAAAGGAGGAAATTTAATTTAAACAATATAGCGTTTGCTTAGGCCCCATTCCCCCAGAATGCGGCGATAAGTTGTCGAAGAACGGTCAGCTTCAAAATGTGCTTCCATAGTGATATCCAAAGGTAATTCTTCTGGTTTCTGGCTTTCGACCATGTCCTGATCTTCAGCAAAAATTTGTGCGTTAAAATCGTAAACCGCTTGCAGATCACCAGTCGTATCAAAATTACGGGTCAATGGCACAAATAAACGGGTTTGATTATGAGATACCGGACAGCAGGCATTTAGAATTTTCAGGATGCCATTTTCCGGAAAATGCACCGTTAAAATCGCTGAAAATGGTGGATAAACATCAAACACACGTTTCCACAAAAATCCTTCGGGTGCCAGATGCTGCAAGCCATGTGGATAGTTGCTGACATCGCTAACATATTCTGTATGCAAGCCATAAGGAGTGCGCAAAGTGGAATACTTTTGCACGATCGGATTATCACGTGAAGCGAAAGATTCATGATGCACCCAGGCAAAATGCGCCACATCAATAAAGCCTTCCAGCTGCCGGCCACTTGAACCACCGATATCAACAAATGGCGGTAAGATGGATTGGTGCTCTTCACTGTCCCAGGTATCCAGATCAGGGAAATTAGCTTCTGATTCATCCCGGCTAAACAGACTGGTCCAGACCAGACCATATTTCAAGACCACTGGAAATTTGGTTAAGGTAAAACGATCCGATATGTTCGTCAGTTCTGGTTGAGCCGGTATTTTGGTGCATTTTCCTTGAGTGTTGTAATGCAAGCCATGATAAGGACAAATGATTTCTTCACCCTTTACCCAGCCTTTGGTTAATGGCACACCACGATGCGGACAGATATCACGAACCAGATGAATGCTGCCACTCTCAGTTTGATATAGGGCCATCTTCACATCCAGAAGTTGTACCTGCTGTGGCGTAGTACTCACATCCTGAATACGGGCAACTGGATACCAATGCTGAGCCAGGATATTCCAGTCTGATGGGTCAAAGCCGCTACAGTGCGGTTGACTGAATAAATTAAGCACCGGGATCGCATTCATAGTTCACTCACAAATATTTATTGCATGACAACGGCTTAAATTTTTATTTCATTAAGCTGCCTTGTTGTTCTTTTATAAAATTAGCCAAATGCCTGTTCTACTGTCTATTAGAATGTTTCGTAGCCCGTGTTCCAAAAAATAGAACACAAAACTTTTACTGTTCCATTTCTTTGAAAATTGGCACAGAAATCGCTTATCCACTTACATAGAACCAGAATCACTTAGTTTCTAGCTGAAAATTATGTGATTAAAACGATGTGCAGGTGGATTGACGTGATTTTATGAATATTACTTTTTCAAGATTTTCAGAATATTTTATTGCCGTAGCCAAAACAGGCAGCCTCAGAAAAGCAGCTGATAAGCTTTATATTTCTGTCTCCGCGATTCATCGTCAGATCACTCTGGCAGAAGAAGAATTTGGCATCGTGCTTTTTGAACGGTTGCCGAGTGGCCTGAAGCTGACATTAGCGGGTGAATTGCTGTATGCAGATTTACTCAAATGGCAAAAAGAATTCCATCAGACCTGTGTACGTTTTGATGAAATTCAGGGTTTATCACGCGGCAGCATTGAACTCGGACTCATTGCGGCACTCAGTGACGGTTTCGTTTTAGATTCTCTACAATATATGTATGAAAACTATCCCTGGATCAATTTCAATATCCAGATTCAGGAAAGTGATACCGTCTCTAAAATGATTATGGATGCTGAAGTTGATTTTGGCATTCTGCTCAATCCTAAAAGTCATAATCAGCTCGAAGTCATGTCTTTTGTGGAAATCCCGGTTGGATTTGTGATGGCCAAATCTCATCCTTTAGCTCAGGCAGAAAAAATCTATTTTTCCGACACTTTATACTTTAAGCATCTCATTCCCTGTGCCCCTTTAATCATTCATGACTATGTCTATAGCCTGTATAAACATCACCAATTTATGCCACAGCAAAAGCTGGAGTGTAATGACATTCGCATGATTACCTCTCTGGCAGAGCGCAACTTAGGGATTGGGGTACTGTCCTATATCGATGCTTTGCCTTATTTAGAACGTGATGAACTGGTGTTTAAACCGATCATTGAAAAAGGTATGCATCCACTGACCCTTGCCCTTTGTGTGGCACCGAAACGGCAAATTTCCCGTATCTCACAAATCATGATGAACCATCTGATCGACCAGATGGAAGATTTGAAAATCAAATTACAACAGCTCAATGCCTCATGTGCTGCCTGATTCATGTGCAGCACAAATAAAACTTATTGGAAAAAAGATATGACAACCTTATGGATTAAAAATCCTCTTGCTGTATTTACCGCAAATGATCTGGATGCCCGTGGTGGCTTGGTCATCCGCGATGGCAAAATTATTGAACTGGTGGCTTTGGGACAAACCCCAGCATCGCCTTATGACCAGTTCTTTGATGCCCAGAATTTGGTGATTACACCGGGACTGATTAATAGCCATCATCATTTTTATCAGACCTTGACCCGTGCTTGGGCTCCCGTGGTCAATGCGCCGCTATTTCCATGGCTAAAAACCTTATATCCGGTCTGGGCCAAATTGAATACTGAACAGCATTATCTAGCCACTCAAATTGCATTGTCTGAATTACTGCTTTCCGGTTGTACCTTTGCTGCGGATCACCATTATCTGTTTCCACAGCAGCTGTCCGATGCCATTGATGTTCAGGTTGAAGCATCAGAACAATTAGGGATTCGGGTCATGCTGACCCGAGGTTCCATGAGTCTGGGTGAAGATTCTGGTGGCTTGCCACCGCAGCATACCGTACAGGATATGGACACCATTCTGCTGGACTCAGAACGGTTGGTGCAGAAATATCACCAGCGTAGTGCTGATGCGATGGTCAATATTGCGCTTGCACCATGTTCACCATTTTCAGTCACCCAAGAAATTATGCGAGAAAGTGCTGCACTGGCAGAAAAACTGGATGTACGTCTGCATACCCATCTGGCCGAAACACTGGATGAAGAAGAATTTTGTCTGTTTAAATTTGGCATGCGCACCGTCGATTATCTGGAAAGTGTAGGCTGGCTTAATTCCAGAACCTGACTGGCGCATGGCATTCATTTTGATGCCGATGAGATCCAACGCTTAGGGCGGGCTCAAGTCGGTATCTGTCATTGTCCGCATTCCAATATGCGTCTGGCTTCAGGGATTTGTCCAACCATGGATCTACTGGAAGCAGGAGCAGTCATTGGTCTAGGTGTGGATGGCTCTGCTTCGGGTGATGCGTCTAACCTGATTCTGGAAGCTCGGCAGGCGATGTATTTACAACGTTTAAAATATGGTGCAGAAGTGATTACGCCTGAACGTGCTTTAACCTGGGCCACACAAGGCTCGGCACAGGTACTGGGACGTGAAAAGCACCTAGGACAAATCGCAGCAGATTTTCAGGCAGATTTAGCTTTTTATAGTCTGGATGATGTGCGTTTTTCAGGGATTCATGATCCGATTGCCGGCCTGTTACTGTGCGGTGCAGACCGTGCCGAACATGTCATGGTGAATGGACAATGGGTCGTTAAAGACCGGGAAATCCTGAATCTGGATCTTGAAGCGGTTCAGGCTGCACATCGTCAGGCAGCGAAAGCTTTACTTGCGGCCTAAAAAATCTATTAGCGAATTGCTGTTATTTAAATATAAAAAGCCCTTCGATATGAAGTAATGCCAGTCAGTTAAGCAAATATTAGTAAAATGTAGTAAAAATGAGTGTATGTAAATACGCTCATTTTTTTATGACTTTATCTGAAAATTTAGATTGCACCCTTCAACATTCTTTACCTTCAC
>NZ_VPBW01000054.1:0-11951 GCF_013418535.1 Acinetobacter sp. YH12137
ACGCCACTTAAATAAGTTAAGGCGCTAAAGCGATAAAAGCTACATGATGGCCAGTACTGAGCACTGGCGATCTAAGTCAATGCTGCAGTTCTCATCATCATTGGAATAAGTGGACAAATTCCTGACACGGAATACTATAACTGAGGTCACTTAAATGGGATGCATAAGTTATGTAAGTTACGCCACTTAAATAAGTTGAGGTGCTAAAGCGATAAAAGTGGCACTGTTGGAAATATAGATTTAAGTCGATGATTTTTCCTTTAAAAAAAGTACTTAAAGACGGCTTTGTTGCACAAAGCTGTTTGTAAGGTCTGATTCAGCAATATAATTTCCGAATGAAGAAGCCAGCAACTAAAATCTACCGTACAACGAATTGGTCCGCATATAAACTCAGTGCGAGAAACTTTCAGAGCCAAGTGAATGAGATTCATGCTCGTGTGACAGTATTAAATAAATTTACGGATTTAGGCAGACCTCACACCCAAGTTGTCACTTAAGTTTGAGAAGCTTAGGGGAGTTCTACTTTTAAAATCTTTGTGCAACAAAGCCACAGTAAATGTCAACAGACCCTAATTAGTCATAATAATATTTTCATAAATTTGTCATGTAAATTGAATATTTAAAGCGTATTTTTCGACCATCCTAAGATGAGGCGATGCAATGCTTTGGCATAAGAAAAAATTTAATAAAAAATCAATAAGTTTGGCATGCTGTAGTTTGGGCACAGTTATTTTGACGGGCTGCCAAAGTCCTGCTTTAGTTCAATCATCTTCTGCTTCAGTACAACCACTAAAACAGCCCCACCGTGTGGTTTTTTTCTTGGGAGATGGAATGGGTATCACGACACTGACAGCTGCACGAATTTATGCTGTTGGTGAAGATGGCCAACTGCCGATAGATCAACTGCCAGAGTCAGCATTTGTTCGTACTTTCTCAGAAGATGCACAGGTTACAGATAGCGCACCATCGATGGGTGCCTATATGACAGGTGTAAAAATGAAAAATGAAGTGATATCCATGCAGACTGGAACAATTGCAGTAGAACCAAATCAGGCCGGAAATCATCAATGTGGAACCAATCCTCAGAACCAGAATAAGCAAGACACTCAAACTTTACTTGAATTGGCCAAAGCACGAGGTTGGGGTACAGGGGTAGTCACAACAACTCGCATTACGCATGCTACACCAGCATCGACTTATGCCCATATTTGTCATCGTGATGCTGAAAATGACATAGCATCCCAATTAGTACCAAGTTCGCAAGGTGATACCTATCAGCGTTATAACGTCAAATTAAAAGATGGGGTTGATGTGATTCTAGGCGGGGGTAAGCGTCAATAACACTAAATATAAAAAAATTGGAAGAATAATTTATTAAATTATTGTTTTTATGTGGTTATTGGTGATGTTATGAATAATAATAACTTTTTCTTGATGAATTTTACCTAAAAAAATTGATCAGATAATTTTCTTTAAATGTCATGCATACATAAATTTGACAGTTTGAAGGGATCGGTATGTGCATTTTTCACAAGGTTAAAGATCGACCATAAATGTGATAAACGGCAGAGGATCATTGAAAAATGAATGGATTTAAACACTACATGTATGCACGAAAAAAAGTATCGCTGCGGTTCTGCTGACAGGCTGTATTGAGCATTGAATGCAAATGATGTAGTAATTGTCTACATGCCATAAGATCAGCATGATGAAGAATGAAATGTAGTTGCCAATTTCTACCTTGGTTGAAAAGCATAGCGTTGTTATTCGGAGAAGTGAGGTGAGCCATCCTTCTCTTATTCACTTAAAATGATTCTTACTCAACTGATCTCGACTCATGGGCTGGTTTCAATTAGACGGATAATAACTTCCATCCCCTATTTTTTTTTACCACATCTTGCATTTAATCCCTTCTTTGGGGATTTGATTCAGCATCACTGTTGTCGGTTGACTCAAATCAATGACATAGTTCGTTGGTTCAGGAAAAGCAGAAGAGGCTGCTTTATTGAAAAAGAGAACATTCTGATCAAATGTATTGGATTACACAAAAGCGATGATACAGCTACTAAGCAATTCACCTGCATGTAATCTGTAATATCCATTCCAGTCATCAGACGAAGATTAATCTGAAATTTAAGCACTAAACGCCATAAATCTATGTGTGGGCAGACTTTTTTGAGACATATGTTGATAAACATGCGGCAAGTTATATTGCTTAAAAGTCTATCTAAGTTAACGATCTATTCAATTCTAGATAAGTAATTTGAATATTACGATCCTAAATTACCCGAAGAGTATTAAGATTTCTAAGAATCGTGTTTGTTGGTTTATTTGGGAAATTAATCAGTGGATTGAAGCAAAGATGATGGCTAATTAAGGATTGTAGGCTCTGACTACTTAAATTTTAGGTATTTTGAATAAAGCATATTTCAAAAATCTGAATTAATGGATTTAAATTACCATAAAAACCTTCAATATTTGCTTGAATCCATTGTTGTTGAGAGTCAATGCGAGACCAATCAATACCATAACCACAATGAGCAATCAGATGCTCAAAGAAAATCCGTTGTGTACGTCCATTACCTTCACGGAATGGGTGTATGACATTAAGCTCACAATACAAGTCGGCAAGTTGAGGGATTAGTTTTTGTGGTGCTAAGCCTTGAAAGTATTTTTTTTCTTGAAGTGGCCTAAGTAATTTATTGGTTTCAATTTCAATACGGGAAAAATTACAAAAACGGGTATCACCTTTGGAAATATCGATTTGTCTTAATTTTCCTGCCCAGTCGTATAAGTCGCCAAAAAGCTGTACATGAATTGATTTTAAGTATTTTAAGTCGTAGGGTGGTTCAGCATATTCAATGAGACTACTTGCTAATCCAGACAGTTCCAGTTCAGCTTGTTCTAAAATTTGTTCATCACGAATATTGAGTTTGTTCTTTAGGATATTTGTGCCAGGGTAACAATACAGGCTGTCACCCATTTCCCCATATTTATCCATACATGCACCTGACTAAGATTCGGGTTGCGAATACTTCTTATATTTTTGCAAGATTTCAGCTTTACTTTGTTGAGTTGTTTGAGCTGTCGTTGTAATGCCTTCAAGCTTTAGGCTGGCTTGATAGTTTTGCGAACGTGTCGCTTGAATATATTTTCTTTTCTGTTCAGTGGTTCTGAGCATTTCGAAACTCCATTGATGCTACACGTGAAGTAAGTATAGCAGAGAATCTTTTTGATCAATGCTGCATACACAGCATTTCTAAAATGTAATACAACGGTATTGTTTCATGTAATAACAGAAAACTAAAAAAAAGTGGAAGAATTCTTAAAATTTAGACCGTCATAGATAAGCAAACCGTATGTATTTGTTGAGAATTGTAATTTTGAGAAAATTTAGTTGATAAATTAAATGAAGTTTCATATACAAAGATATGCTCATTTTTTAAATCGATAAAAATGTTAAGATTTGACTATTTGGTAAAAAATATAGAAATTTTTATGGGGCAATTTATCATGCCCTTTTGCTTTGACCGAAAAAATGTTCAACTTGAGATAGTAAAAATTAACTCAGAACTACTGAAAATCAAAAAGATTAAACAGAGTCAGAAAGTAGTAGTACAAGCAAAGTTCAAAATAATCTATGTGAAAATTTGGCAAAAAATCTTGCTATTGATGCAAACGGAGCCAGGCTTACGTGTGCATTCTAATTATGTTGCAATCTTACAGTTGATACATAATCTTGATGATTTTATCGAAAAATCACAACAACACTTGTGCTTTGAAAGAAAAGCTCAGAAAGAACTGGATGCTAAATTTTTTGCAAGATTTTTTAAGCTAACAAAGAATTCAATAAAGGATCAACTTTTACCAAATCGTTCTGATCACAATGAATTTAAACAATGCAACGTGATAAAAATATTAAGCGAAAATGAATATGCCAAACATTGAAACACAAGAGCAATTCTTAGATTTAGCAGAAAAATATCAACAAGATTATTGTCTATTACGTGATGATATTGTAAATACACAATTTGTCGATCTATCAGATGATTTGTATAAAGATGTCTACGCTCTATACAAATTAGCACAACAAATTTATAGCTATATATCAGGCTCCAGACAGATCGGTAAGTATTCTTTTTTAGCTGCTGTGAGTTTTTTTGCATGTCCAGATTCTAGTAATACACAAGAGCTGTCATCGCAACGTTATTTGATTCTACAAGCGAGTTTTTTAACATATCGGCAGTATCAAGAATTTGCAAAAATTGATAAAGCTGAGAATAAGCAAAAACATGTTTGTGACCTATTACGCTATGTCTCACGATATGTGCTGGATTCTAATCATGCTGAATTATTTCATGAATGTAGTAAGCTGCTAAATTGTTATGTCACGTACGAACGTAATTTGAAAAAAGAGGATCGTAATCAACTTTTTAATATTAAAGATTTCGAACAAGTACAAGTCATAGAGTATTTATCGGCTCTATTAATAATTTTTAAAAGACTAGATGATCGTCGTGTAGTTCATCGTCAGCGTAAGTCAAAAAAAAGCAAAGTTTTGCAATGGCCGACGAAAAATGAACTCAAAAAATTTCGTGAAATTAAAACGGGTAAGCAAGTAGATATTGGACATAACGCAAAGATTAGTATTTATGATGCCGCTCTTCACAAAGATGAAGAGGGTGAAGTTGATCTATTAGATCCTGAAATGGAGTTTTATTCAGAAGATGAAAAGTCTAAAAATTTAAATTATATACTCAGCGATAATGCGACGCATCTAATGCGGCATCGCCAGCGCCGTCATGCTCCTTTTGTTACAAATCCACATTATTTGGCGCCAGATATACTGAAGCAAATTGTTTATGTGTTGAGAACCGAGTTATCCGGGCACTGGAGGGATGCTGCAATCGCTGCAGCATGTTTATTGTCACTTTTGACGGGATTATCACCCGTCGCACTGATGGATTTTAACGAGCTTATTCAAGATGGAATTTTGATCCAGAATGGTTCAAGTAGACGTCGCGAATATTTACTCAAATTAAATCTTAAAATTACAGAGCAGAAGATTAAGAGCTTAAATCATGTGCGGTGGAATGAAGTGATGACACATCAACTACATTTACCTTCTGCTTGGTTTGACTATATAGAACAAGCATCGAATCCACTAATTTCATCAACACACATTAATACGAAACTTAAGAATTGGCTTGATAATCGGTTTGTAGGTTCGATCACTGTAGAAAAACTGCAGGCTCAATTATATTTTCATATATATTATGAAACATATAATGAATATCTTGCTCATGTAATTGCTGGGCGGGATAGTCAGCATCACATGCCTGGTATCTATTATGGCGGGCTACCGAAAACTCAACTCAGTAGCACATATCTAGCCTTTTTAGAAAAAGCACTTACACCACATTCCACACATTTTACTGAAGACACGGCTGAACTAAAAATATTGCAACAACAATTCAAAGTGCAATCTGCATTATCTATAGGAAGGATAGGGAGCCAACTGGCACTTGAACCCAATTTTGTGAAAGAGCAATTCCATATTTTACATAGACATTGTCACGAAAACATCCAAGAAGATAAGCACATTATTAATCAACTTAATGCATATGCGTGTTGGATGTGGCATATCAGTTTGTTGAGTTTGGCAAGTCGGCCTAAAAAAAACCTGTTGGGGAATTTGGATGATTATTGTGTTGAGCTCAAGCTTTTATATGTGAATGATAAAAAAAATAGTAAAGCAAGAAAAGATGGTCGTTTTATCCCTTTATCTGATTTTTTCATAAAAACACTGCAAAATTACACTGCCTTTTTAGAACAAATTATTGAAGCGTACGGTTCATTTTTTAGACAAGTCTTTGCAAAGAAGAAGATAACTGTAAATGATCTTTTTGGTAAGGTCATTTTTAGTAAAGATATCTTGCCGATAACTGTCAAAGAATGGCAGAGCAGGAAAATTAAGTTAATCCCTTTATCGAGAAAATGGGTGAATTCATATATGCAAGGAGTCTTTCCAAAGAATATGTATTCGAATTGGTTACGTCATTTTGACATGAACTTTTTGATGCATGAGCAGCAAGAGGGTAAACCAGCATTAGCTTTTCACTTAATTCAGGCCCTGTATGGTCATGACCAACGTGACCGAGAGGCTTTTCATCCGCATTCTTCACTTATCCCGAATGTCTATGTACAGCAAGCCCGCCAGCAATTGCAAGATAATGTCAAATCTTTATCGATTAAACACTTAGAGCGAAAATAGTTGTATGCAAAAAATCAAAGAACTAATAAAACCACAACTAGATGATCTATTTGTTGATATTCATAAAATGGTGAAAAAGTCGCTAGATAGACAGCCTTCTCCACCTGAAGTATTGACGAAAGAAATGCAGCAAAAACTTGATCAGCAGATCGCTGAAAAATGGCATGACATTAAAGATAGTGTTGATTGTTTGAGTCAAAAGTTGAGCCGAGACGAACAATCAAAACTGATGCAATTTACTGAAGATGAATTTAATAAAAGAAGGAAGCAATTCAACCAGAATGTAGATAAAAAATCATACAGAATTAAGCTAAATCCACATACTAAACGGATCGTACTGCCTAGAAAAATTGAGAGTACAGAGTCACGGTTAGAACAGGGGCATCTACATATCCATGTACTTAAGGAATTAAGGCAGTATTGGCAAGATTCATTTGAATATTGGAATGAACCAAAGTACTTATGGGGAAATTTATGCTTAAGTTTTATATATATTTCAGGCTGTGCAGATGAACAGCATTTGATTGCTATTCAGAAGCAATTGCAGGAGGCCATTGAGCTTGGTACAGATCTGAATTGTTTTCGGTTATACCATTCGGACTACAAAAAAATCACTAATCCATTGTTACTACATTATCGTGTTGAAAACTCTCAATATGGCAACGATGTAGAACAGGGAAAGTTGTACCAATGGAAACATGTTTTTTTTAACCCATATGCGCAGTTCATTTTGCAATATTTAAAAAAGTTGAAAGCTGCTCAGAAAGAATTTTGTCTGCAACATTCAGTTGAAGATTGTATTTTAGAAAGCTTGAGTAAGATAGGCAGGAAAAAAAGTCTTGGGGATCTGCAATATCAAATTAAACGCCGTGGATTTCGTGCATTTAATGATGTGCAAATGGTACTCGAATTTAATCCAAACCTCAGCATAGATATATTTTTGAGTAATGTGCTTCAGCAAGAGATTAATACTGTTGCTTTAAGGCCATCCGAATTTAGATTGCTGTGGAATAATGATTACAATCAAGTCACAGAACCAGATAATCGCCCTATTCATTTTGAACAAGAGCAGTTACTTCCTGAAGTTCCGACTGTTCAAAGCAAATTACAAACGATTCCGTATGAGTTGATGTTGTTTGGTCAAAAGAAACGTAAAGGTCAAAAAGTTGAGCGTTTAGATAAAAAGAGGAATAAAGAAGAACGCACGCTACGTTTTTGGCAAGAAACTAGAAGGGTGTTAGAGGAGAAGATAGTTGATGCTAATACGGAGGAAAAGTCTTTAATTGATGCTCAACTACGCTTAATTCACTGGTTAATGCATTTAAAAAAACGAGGGCTTCAATTATCAACTATTGAAAGCTACTTAGGATCGTTTGGCAAAGAATTTATATTTGAGATTTGGCTCAATAAATTAGATTTAAAGCAACAATCCATAGATGACTATGAGGATTTATATCGGCAGCTATTGAAATACAGCAGTGAACGTGATGAAAAAGCAGTTCAACGAGATTCGGTGAAAGGAAAAACCTCTCGTAAGATGCACCAAAGCGCAGAATACCGTTTTGGTCGCCTAAAAGATTTTCATCAATTCTGTATAGAGAATTATGATGCTCCAGGGGTATTGGTGTTACAGAATTCAAGTTTTAAGCATTTACAAATTTGCAATGCACGGCTAGTGAGTCCTTTGCTATTTGGCAAATTATTGGAAAAACTAGAAAATTTAAGTCAAGAGCCAACGGCATCAGAGTGGGTCGATCATCTGAGTTGTTTAAAGCTGATGTATTTACTAAGTTATAGAACTGGACTTCGATTAAATGAAGTTCGTTGTCTTAAAATACAAGATATTATTTGCCCAGAGCTACTTTATAAAGAAAAAGAAAATACAGTTTTTAATAATATCACGCTTCATATCCAAGACAATTCATATCGCCGTCTGAAAACGCGAAGTGCGAATCGTCAAATACCATTGAAAATTGCATTGTCAGAACATGAGTTTTTAGTAGTACAACGTTACATACAACATCGTTATGAGCAATATTTGGTTAATCAGCAGGATGATCTACTTTTTAGTGTGAATCATCGTGTATTAACTGATCAATGTATCAGCAAAATTACAGTAGATTTGTTTAGTCAAATATTAGGTATGCATCATGGCTTTAGTTTTCATACATTACGCCACAGTGCTGCTAACTATCTAGCAATAACTTTGCTCGGTTCAAAAGAAATGATCAAGACCTACACAGATTGTCCTTGGGTAAAAGCAAAAAAGATGAGGGATTTATTGTTTGGTATGAAAGCACGTGCTCAAGAAGAGATTATTCAACATAAATGGCAGGTGCTCGCCTCTTGGATGGGGCATAGCAGTATTGAGCAAACGGCTTCAAATTACCTTCATGTTTTGGATTTATTAGCAGTCGATCGAATTTATAATTCGCCGTGTATCATTTCAAAAAAAGTATTAGAACAGTGTTTTAGTCCAGTGAAGTCAAGTACAGACTACATAAACCTAAATCGTTATACTCAGCAGCAGAAATGGTTTAATTCTTATCAGCAAACACAGCCAGTTACGATGGCTGGCCGACAAGAAAAGAAGTTTAGTATAGAGAAGAGTACTCTGACACCTTTTCAACGTTTGATAAGTTTTAGAGAAGGTCGATTAAGCGAAGATACCCAAGCTCAAGAATGGATGCAACGATGTCAATGGATGAGCACTAAATGGATGGATCGCCAAAAATTTAATTTAAAAACGAATTATGTTTATAGTAAGAATTTAGAAGAGAGTTGGTTTGATGAACTTTACGAAAAGGCTAAAAAACTGACTCGTCCAGATGAAATAATTCCTCTCCTTGATTTTCATTATAAAGATGATAGGCAGCAAGATGCACTGAAAGAAAAGAACATGGTTAAGGCGCTTAAAATATTATTATTATTTGGAAAACTGCGTAAGAATTTTCTACATTTTCAATGCCGAATGAAAGGTGATGAGCAACAAATTGTTAATTTTATTACTGGTATAGAGCCAATGTTAGGAGATCATCTGTATTTAGAAAAACAAAACTACCCAGTTAATTTGGATGCTCCTGAGCGAACCGTTAAATTTAGTTTTCAAAGAGTTGTCGGCTCTAACAAAAAAAATGTTACTCCGCTGGTTATATTTAATTTAATGTTAAAAATGATGCAAAAAGATGAACTCTGGATCAAATAGCCTAAGCATGTTAAAGGGGAATTGTTTAGAAATTTCCCTGTTTATAAGTAAACTGCCTTTATGAAAAGCACCATGCTGACTTGGATTAATAAGCGGAATGTAGTATCACAGTTTGATCGCTGGATTTACGAAAATGGTGTGAAGATTAGCGGTATGGTAAATCGATGAGCTAAAGTGTTGTAGTCCAAACTCGATCTGACAATTACCCATTTTTTAGTGTGCCCGTCAGGTTAAATTTGAACTGAATTTTTCTCAGCCCAAATTCATTTCCAATCAAGTTATGTTTCAAGTGGCGTGCGAACACTGCACAATTTAATTCACGGTGCCTAAGACAGGTATCAACTTCGGACCAGCCATTCTAGCTTTGCTAATGATTTCCACCAGCTCATCATAAGTCAGTTCAAACTTATCCTCACTATCAAATACATAGACCATATTCTTGCCTTCATGTTCAGGTGGAGTAGGTGGTACAAATCGTTTCGGGATAAGAATTTGTGCGAGTTGTTCGTCAGTTAATTTAAATAAGTGCATGTTTTTATCCTACTGTTCCTTAAAATGTATTCAAACATACTCAAGGACTAATTCGCACTCTGTTAATGTCTTGTTGCCAAGCGTGTAACTAGAGCCTGAGTCGGTCAGTTCCGACTTGTAGCGGTCAGTCCGTTCTTGCAATATACGCTTTACAGTTTTGTAAGGCGTATAACGACTTATCTCATTGTCGTTTAATCTTGCAAGCACGTTTCTCGCAGCATTCCAATCAGCTTGCACAACTTCCCCATTGAAACGGTGAAAACGATCTCCCTTACGTGTACCTATTAAAAGGCCATGCAAGAAAGAATCACTTTGCGAAGTATATGCAGAATTGACTAGATGCACCGTAGAACCTCTACGGTGAGATATAGAAGTTAGGGCATTAGCTAACAAACCTTTAGCCCATGTATTTAAGCGTCTATTGGTGTTTTTGCCATAGTTGCGTTTACTTTGAATTGGGGATGTTAAATCTTCCGCAACAATCACTTTGGCTTTATCAACCAACTTGTGAGTTGCTGTAAATATTAATGTTTTGAGCTTTGCTTTTTGAGTATCTTGTCGCTTATCTAGTTTTTTTCGACCTAGATTATTTAACTCAATTTTCTGTTTCTTGTGTGGTTTAGCTTTAGCAATCGCTCTGAGCTTGTTTCTGTGCTTGTACTTTTGATTTAAATAATCTGATTCACTTGAGATCAGCTTGCCTAGACCACTCCCATATACATCGCCATCAGAGTCCACAAAAGCTTCTGAGTACCCTTTATCAACACCTACGGTTTCCTGACCACAATCCTGTGTTTCAACTGCATCATAAGTTGAGTGAACTTCAACATTACCGTTTTTTAGAATGATTCTAAGTGTGCCTTGTGGCGCAAAATCAACAGTCGTATTTAATGGGATTTTAATGGTTTGTCGAGGGATTAGGCTTGGTACTTTAAGCCAACATTGACCATTTAACTCAAAGGTTTTACACATATCCGCACGAACAATAATTTGATTATGTGTGTGATTAACACCATGCTTAAAGTGATTACGCATTTGACGATGGAGGAAATTATCAGTCATCCATTCATCTTTTTTAAGCAAGGTGTATAGTCTTTTTTGTTCATTATTACAGGAGGTGCGTTTTCGGATCGCCTGCTTTACTTTGTCTTTTGATGCTTCTCGATAGGCTTTAATATCACCTATGCAATCACGTAGCGTTTCTTTCCACGCATTTGCAGAAACACCAAAGTCACGACTTTCTTTCATCCACGCATCACGAATAGCTCTGTCACTGATATTCAAACCTGAAATAGCACCATATTTAGCCCACACCTCGCTACGAATACGACCAAGTAAAACAGCTTGTTTCTCAAGCTGTTTGTACTTTTGCACATTCAAGTTTTTACAATGGTGGATGCGTGTTAATTTCACAAAGTCATGCCTAGGTTAAGGGATTGGATAATCAATAGATATGGATGCTAATATACCAAGACACTCACCTAAAATACAAAAGATAATCATTTAAATCTCTAATAAATACCCACCTTGCCACTACTGAATCGACATAGACAAAATGAGAACTTATGCAAATATTTGTCTATATTTTTAGTTATAGTTAATTACTCTCGTAAAACAGCTGACGAAGTCCGAGATAGAATCATTGCGTCAAAACAAACGTGATGCTTATGCACTTATGATGAAAATGAATTAATTATTATTTAATTAAGTTAAAAGACTGCTATATAGCGGTCTTTTTTGTTTTTGAGCTCTACAAATTTTAATGAGTACATATAGTTACTTTTATAAAAATGATAATAAAGGGTAGAGGAGGTCTGATGTGTGCTGAATTAGCAGGAGACTTTCACTTGGGAGATTCTAGGCAGCTAACCGATAAAAGTCTTCTGCCATTTGATTTGGTGTCTTAAAATCCAAGCCTTTTTGAATTCTTCGCTGATTATA
>NZ_VPBW01000055.1:0-11944 GCF_013418535.1 Acinetobacter sp. YH12137
AAGGATTGGCTATTCAGCGCAGTAATCAAGTGTGGTCTACGGATATAACGTATATCCCTATGGCAAAAGGCTTTGTTTATTTATGTGCTGTGATTGATTGGCATAGCCGCAAGGTACTTGCGCATAGAGTATCGATTAGTATGGAGGTTACATTTTGCATAGAAACATTAAATGAAGCTATTGAAAAATATGGTCGACCTGAAATATTTAATACAGACCAAGGCAGTCAGTTTACCAGTGATGCATTTATTGATGTATTGAAATCAAATGGCATTCAAATCAGTATGGATGGTAAAGGTCGATGGGTTGATAATGTGATGGTTGAACGATTATGGCGGAGCGTTAAATATGAAGAGGTGTATCTCAAAGCCTACAGCAATGTTTTGGATGCGAAGAAGCAATAAAACGCATATTTTGAATTTTATAATTTGAAACGACCTCATTCGAGTCTGGACAAAATGACTCCAGATGAGTTTTACTATGACCAGCTACCACAACAAAATAAGGTAGCTTAACTAGAGCAGAGTATCACTTATAAATAAGCTTTTAGTTGTTCAAACATGTGGGACCACCTCTTTTACACCTCACTATGTGCATATCAACTCACTCATCAAAATAAGCCAACAATTCAAATTAAGGAATCATCGGCTTAAGCAGGATTCGAGTTAAATAAGCTTTCAAAATAGCTTGATACACTAAAGCTATTTTAAGCAGGCAATGAATATGAAAGAAAACGCTAAAGAAAAATAAAAAAAACAGCGTATGATTTACTCAATGGAATTTTAGATGATGCAGACAAGATGATCCGTAATGATTGGTCACGTGCCGAAATACAAGAAATTTATGACTTGCCTTTAATGGATTTACTGTTTCAGGCACAGCAAATTCATCGCCAAAACTTTGAACCGAATACTGTTCAGGTCAGTACTCTGCTTTCAATTAAAACGGGCCGTTGTCCGGAAGATTGTAAATACTGTTCGCAATCTGCACATTACGATACTGATCTGGAAATTGAAAAACGCGTAGAAGTACAAAAGGCGATTGCTGAAGCCAAACAGGCCAAAGCTTCCGGTTCGACCCGTTTCTGCATGGGCGCAGCATGGCGTAATCCGCATGAACGCGATATGCCGTATGTGCTGGAACTGGTGCAGGAAGTCAAGAAACTGGGCATGGAAACCTGTATGACCCTAGGAATGCTGAATGCCTCACAAGCGGAACGTCTGAAAGATGCAGGGCTAGATTATTATAACCACAACCTTGATACCTCACGTGAATATTATGCCAATGTCATCAGTACACGTAGCTTTGATGACCGCTTAAATACGCTTGATCATGTGCGTAATGCCGGAATTAATGTCTGTAGTGGCGGTATTGTCGGCTTGGGCGAAGGCGTACAAGACCGAGTCGGTTTGTTATTTGAACTAGCGACTATGCCGATTCACCCGGGTTCGGTGCCCATAAATATGCTGGTTCCTATTGAAGGCACACCACTGGCCGATGTTGAAAAACTGGATGTGATTGACTGGATTCGTACTATTGCGGTAGCACGGATTATTATGCCGAAGAGTTATATCCGCTTGTCGGCAGGTCGTGAATCTCTCTCTGACTCTGATCAGGCACTGGCATTTATGGCTGGAGCTAACTCATTATTTTCAGGTGATAAATTGCTTACTGCCCCGAACAGTGGTGAAGGTAAAGACAAAGCCTTGTTTGCTAAATTAGGCTTAAAAGCTGAAGCTGCCAAGAAAACAGCTAAAGAATTGGCTGTAGATGCGATGCAACCTGCTTAATTAATCGTGTAACAAACAGGGATCATTTCAACTTGAATTGGTCCCTTTTTTATTGGAACAGACAAAATGAAGATACTGATGATTACGGGTTGGGGGCTAGGAACAGCGGTCTTAACCCCGTTTGTAGAACAGTTGCGGCAGCAGCATCAAGTTAAAGTATGGGATATTTTCGATCCTAACGTAGAAAGTCTTTTGGCCGAAAAAGTCAGGCAGGCGAGTTCGTTTGATGTCTTGATGGGGTGGTCTTTGGGTGGACAGTTGGCACTTTTGCTGGCTAATGAAATCCAGCAACAACTGAAAATTGCCAAGCCAGTGATTTGCTGTATGTCAAATCCCTGTTTCGTGGCCAACGAAGCATGGCCACAGGCAATGCCAGTTGAACAATATACACAATTTAAATCCTCCATACTGGCTGATCCAAAACGCGGGATGCAGCGCTTCTGTACCTTGGTCACTTTAGCTGGCGCAGCAGCGCGTGAACGTACAAAATTATTGCACCAACAGTTAAATAGTATTGATTTAAACTATCAGGTTAAGCATCTTTATCTATTGCAGCAATTAAATCTAGTGGATATCTTAAAAAATCATTCAGTCAAGATGCTATTTATATTTTCTGAGAATGATATGTTGGTTCCTTACAAAGTTAGTCAAGAATCTGTGTTTTTAACAACCCAAAATCTGAATTTGGTAAAAATACAGGGCACGCACGATGCCATCCTTTTTGATACCAATTTACTCGTTGAGCCAATTTTAAAATTTTTAGCCGATCTGGCTTAAGCAAAAAGAGATTGGTAGTTCTTGACGTTTTATTTTCAGATTTAACGCGCTAAGATCAGTTTTAGTTTTAATAATTGGGGTAAATTCTGTGCAGGACGCTTTTGATCAACAGCATATTTGGCATCCTTATACCTCCATGACACAACCGTTGCCATGTTACAAAGTTAAAGCTGCACATGGTGCAGTCATTGAACTTGAAGATGGTACCGAGCTGATTGATGGCATGTCGTCCTGGTGGTGCACAATTCACGGTTATAATCATTCTGAACTCAATCAGGCCGTAACAAAACAATTAGAGTCGATGTCACATATCATGTTTGGTGGTTTGACTCATCAGCCTGCGATTGATGTATCTAAACTGCTACTCGAGATCACGGCGCCTGAACTGGATAAAATTTTCTTTGCCGATTCCGGCTCGGTCGCGGTTGAGGTGGCGTTGAAAATGGCTGTGCAATATTGGAATGCACGTCAGCAACCACAAAAAACTAACTTTGTTACCACACGCTCTGGCTATCATGGCGACACCTGGAATGCCATGTCGGTTTGTGATCCTGTAACTGGTATGCATCAAATTTTTGGTTCGAGTTTGCCGAACCGTTTATTTGTTCCGGCACCTCAAAGCCGTTTTGATGGGGCATGGCAACCCGAAGATATACAGCCACTTGAGCGCCTGCTGGTACAGCAGCATCAACAGATTGCTGCCATGATCATTGAGCCGATTGTGCAAGGTGCAGGCGGGATGCGTTTCTATCATCCAGAATATTTAAAGCAAGCTAAGTTGTTGTGTGAAAAGTACGATGTACTGCTGATTTTAGATGAAATTGCCACCGGTTTTGGCCGCACTGGAAAACTATTTGCTTATGAGCACGCTCAGGTCACACCAGACATTATGTGTATCGGTAAGGCATTGACTGGTGGTTATATGACCTTGTCAGCGACCTTAACCACTCGCCATGTAGCACAGACGATTTCAAGTGGTGAAGCGGGTGTGTTCATGCATGGCCCAACTTTTATGGCTAATCCGTTGGCCTGTGCGGTCGCATTAAAAAGTACCCAGTTGTTACTGGCTCAAGACTGGCAGACGCGTATTCAACAGATTGAAAGTACACTAGAACAGTATTTACTGGATTTAAAATCCTTGGCACAAGTCAAAGATGTGCGTGTTCTCGGCGCAATTGGCGTGGTTGAGCTACATCAAACTATTGATTTGGCGCGTTTTCAGGCTGAATGTGTATGCCGTGGCGTCTGGATTCGTCCTTTTGGCCGTCTGGTCTATGTCATGCCGCCATATGTAATTTCAACACAGCAACTTGAAACTTTATTAAAGCATATGCGGGAGATGATTCAGCAGATAGAGGCAGTAGCATGAACCATCTTGAGCATTTCCAGCAGCAGCTAGATGACTTGAAACAGCAAGGGCAATATCGCCAGTTTAAGTCCAATATTTCTAGCCAGCCACGATTGCAACTCAATGGCCAAGAGATGCTGAATCTGGCATCCAATGACTATTTAGGTCTGGCATCCAACTTAACGCTACGTGAAGAATTTTTTGACCTCACGCCGATGTCTGAGCGATATATGAGTTCAAGCTCTTCACGTTTACTGACAGGAAACTTTCCCAATTTTGAACAACTTGAAGCACAGATGTCACAGGCTTTTGGACGTTCAGTACTGCTGTTTAATAGTGGTTATCACATGAATATCGGGATTCTTCCTGCGCTCAGTAATGCTAAAACCATGATCATTGCTGACAAACTGGTACATGCCAGTATTATCGACGGGATTCGTTTATCTAAAGCTGGCTATGTGCGTTACCGCCATAATGACCTGCAGCATTTGACTCAGTTTTTAGAAAAATATCAGTCAGATGAATCTATCCAGCGCATCATTGTGGTAACTGAATCAATTTTCAGTATGGATGGGGATGAAACAGATTTAGCTGCTTTGGTGGCATTAAAACAGCAGTTTGCAAAAGTCATGCTTTATGTCGATGAGGCACATGCAATTGGTGTGCGCGGTGAACGTGGATTGGGCTGCGCAGAACAGTATCAAGTATTGGATCAAATTGATTTCCTAGTCGGTACCTTTGGCAAGGCTTTGGCTTCAGTTGGTGGTTATCTGGTCTGTGCGCCAGTGATTCGTGACTATCTGATCAATAGCATGCGACCTTTAATTTTTAGTACCGCCCAGCCGCCACTATGTATGGCCTGGACTAGATTTATTTTTCAAAAGGTAGAGCAGCTTCAGGCAGAACGAGTACATTTGGCAGCATTGGCTGTACGCTGTCAGCAGGGCATTCAAGACTTGGGATATCACTGTCCGTCAACCTCGCAAATTGTGCCGGTACTGATTGGTGAGGCAAAACGCACCATTCAGGCGACTGAAATTATGCAACAGCAGGGGTTTTATGTGCTGCCAGTACGTCCGCCAACGGTTCCTGCCAACACCTCCAGACTCAGAATTTCCCTGAACCAGAACATTTCTGCGGATGAGCTGGACGCATGTCTGCAGGTGCTGAGGAATTTACCGCGATGAACAGCAAACAGATTGCCCAGCGTTTTGCTCAGGCAAATCTCAGTTATGAACAGCATGCGCTGGTACAAAGTACCGTAGCTGCAGAGTTGATGCATTTCATGCAGCAGCATGTGGCACAACCACATTTGCAACGGGTATTGGAAATTGGCTGCGGTTCAGGATTGTTTACCCGGCTTTTTATGCAGCATTATAGCTTTGATCATTTATTTTTAAATGACCTATATGTCGAAGTGAAGCAGCACTTCCCGGAAGCTAATCGGCTTTTGTGGGAGATTGGTAATATTGAAACCTTGCCACTGCCTCAGTCTCTGGACATGGTGTTGTCTTGTTCTGCATTGCAATGGATCTCGGATTTAAAAGCATTATTGCTCAACATTGCGGAGGTCTTAAATCCCTCTGGGCATCTGTGTTTTGCCAGTTATACTGAGAATAATTTAAAGGAAATTAAGGCACTGACCGGACAGGGCTTGGATTATCTGCCTTTAGCGAAGGTCTGTGAACTGCTCCAATCCTTAGGCTTTGATATTCTGCTGCAGATAGAAAAACAGATGACCTTATATTTTGAGCATCCGAAACAGGTGTTACAGCATATCAAAGCCACTGGTGTGCAGGCGACGGCACAGGGGTTTCGGTGGACAAAATCGTCATTACAGGATTTTTATACCGGCTATCAACAATTCCAAGATCCTAAAAGCAAACAGTATGTACTTACTTATCATCCGATTTATGTCATTGCACGGAAGACAGCATGAGCGCACAGATTTATTTTGTCAGCGGCATTGATACCGCAATTGGTAAAACCTTTACTACTGGTTTCTTGGCCAAAATTTGGAATGAGCAGGGTATTCGTACTATAACCCAAAAGCTGATCCAGACCGGAAATGTCGATATATCAGAAGATATCGAACAGCATCGTGCAATTATGGGTTGTGGACTGTTACCGGAAGACCAGCAAAAACTGACCATGCCGGAAATTTTTACGTATCCGGCTTCACCGCATCTTGCTGCGCGTCTAGATGGGAGAGCCATTAATTTTGAACAGATTCAGCAGGCCACCGAACAGCTGGCTGCGGGCTATGACTGTATTTTGCTGGAAGGTGCAGGTGGTCTAATGGTGCCCTTAACCGAAGAGTTCCTAACTATTGATTATATTCAGACACATAATTATCCGGTGATTCTGGTCACTTCAGGGCGTTTGGGTAGTATTAATCATACCTTGCTGAGTCTTGAGTTGTTAAAACTCCGCGGGATTCGATTACATGCCATTGCTTTTAATCATGCAGATAACTCCAAAGATCCCTTGATCGCTGAAGATACCATTGCTTACTTAAAACAGTATTTGCAGCGTGATTTTGCTGATACGACATGGGTTGATATTCCAGCTTTAAATTTAGCCCCGTCTATCCATGAGTAAATGATCAGCTTACAGAGGGGCTGATATGAATGCTTAAATTGTACTAGCTCAAACCTGATCTGACAGTTACCCATTTTTTATTGTGCCTGTCAGGTTAAATTTGAGCTAAATTTTTCTCAGCCCAAATCCGTTTTCCATCAAGTAAAGTTTCAAGTGGTGTACGACCACAGCACATTTTTCCTTGATGAGTCCGTTCAGTATTATAGAATTTCAGCCAATCGTCTAGATCAACCTGTAATTCTTCCAATGAGCTATAAAGCTTCTTCCTGAATGAACCGTACCGGGTTTGTCGGAGACCAACTTTCCTGAGATGAGAAGCATTGCTTCGCACGACGTAGCGAAGCGTAGTGTTCCGATGAAAAAAGTAAAATATACCCCTGAAATCAGAGATAGAGCGGTTCAATTATTGATTGACTACCAAGACGGTATCTCAGGTGAGTGACTTTACGTATATTCAAACAAATTCAGGCTGGGTCTATACCGCCTTTATTATTGATGTGTTCTCACGAGCAATTGTTGGATGGAAAGTATCAACACGTATGAATACAGATATGGTGCTCGATGCACTGGAGCAAGCATTGCACGATTGAGGTATGCCAAGGAATGTGATTCATCATTCCCATAGAGGTGTTCAATACCTTTCCATTCGCTATACCAATCGTTTAGGAGCAGAAAATTTACGAGCATCAATCGGTACAACGGGGACTCATACGATAATGCTTTGGCTGAAACAGTGAATGGCTTATACAAAACAGAGATGATTGAATATTTAAAAGCAGATTGGCAAAGTTTAGCAGATGTACAACTTGCGACATTAAATTGGGTAGATTGGTTTAATAAAAAGCATGTACACAGTGCACTAGGTTATGTATCGCCTTTTGAGTTTGAAGCAATGTACTATGATAAGATTAACCCGTTAGGTCAGGTGGCCTAACTTAAATAAAAAAATCTCCGATAAATCCGGTAAGGTTCAAAATGCGATTTATGGCTTTTTTATGTAAAAAAAAGTAATATCTGTTTTATTGTTAAATTATAACAATTAGTATAAATACACCTATGATTTACAGATGAAAAAGGTAGTTAAATGAAATATTTTCTAAGTTTAACTTTGTTAGTTTTAGCAATGACTGGGTGTACTTCGAGTCCAAAGACTGAAACTTTACAAGATAAGGCTACAAGCAATACTTCAGCTGATACGCAGGTCCTTAAATTTTCTGGTCCAAATGGTTTATTAATTTTTCTGAAATCATCGGATAACTTTGAAACTGCTTTAATGACTGATAACTCAGGCATGGTATATAGTTTAAAGCAAACAGTTGCTGGTAGTGGTATTCGTTTAGCTAATAATAATGGAGTTTCAATTCACTTTAAACGTGGTGAAGGGGTTGTTGAATTTGTAAAAGACCAGCCAATCAGCATTACTGAAGTAAAATAATAAGGTTTAAACTTTAAGAGAACCCCACACCATAATCTACATACCGAAAGTTGGACACTATTCCTTGAAATGTGGTCAAACATGATCAAGGACTAATTCGCACTCTGTTAATGGGTGAATTCAAACATGAGATGCGACTTTTGCATGTAGTTTTTTTAGATCGATGGGTGGTTCTGTTGGAGCTTTTGATTGATCGAAAGCTTGCGAGGAAGCTGAAATCAGTTGATTTTTCCAGTCGATAATTTGGTTTTGATGAACATCAAATTCAGCACTCAATTCAGCAAGTGTTTTTTCTGCTTTAATCGCAGCAAGTGCTACCTTAGCTTTAAAATCATTTGAATGATTTCTTCTTGGTCTACGTGCCATAAAATACTCCATATATTGATGTTTATAACATCATTTGGGGAGCAAAATATCACTTATAAGTGTTGTTCAAATTTCCTGATCCACCTCTAAATCCGACCAAAATTAAAAAATAGGCATGGGATTCAGCGGACGCTTACGGCCTGGTTTGTCGAAGATGTGGTATTTCTAGACCAACTTTACGCAAGTGGTGGAAATGATATTTTGAACAAGGTATTGATGGATTAGGTAGTCATAGTAAATGTCCCTTGAAATCGCCAAATACTAAAATCAATGCTGAGCTAGAAGCTTTAATATTGGAAATGCGCTCAGCTAGAAATCTTGGTGCTCGACGTTTGCAAACCGAATTAATGAGCTGCACGGAGTCTCGTTGTCCTTGGCGACTATCCATAAAGTACTATCCACCCATTAAGTCAAACCGATTAAAAAATTCCGTCGTAAAGTAGATTACATTTGTTATGAACGTCCATTACCAGGCGATAGAATTCAAATGGATACCTGTAAACTGGGTCCTGGACTATATCAGTACACATCTATCGATGACTGCACACGATATCGCATTTTAAGGATATATAAACGCCGAACAGCTGCGAATACACTCGACTTTTTAACTGTGTAATTGAATAAATGCCTTTTCCCATACAGCGAATACGGACCGATCGTGGACGAGAATTCTTTGCTGAAAAAGTACAGAAAAAATGATGCAGTATGGGATCAAATTTAGGCCGAATAAACCGGGTTCACCTCATCTGAATGGCAAGGTAGCGCTCACAAAAGACTGATGAATCTGAGTTCTACGCTACTGTAGATATCGATTCAGAGGAAATTCAGAGCAAACTGGCAGAATGGCAGCATTACTATAACTGGATGAGACCACATTCAGCTTTGAAAGATAAAACACCGATGGAAAGGTACTTGAATTATGTGAAGAAACTCCTTTCTTAGATGAAGTCCAGAAGCAATACGACTCCTCAAATGAACGGATTCAACATGCCAATGACAAGATGTATTTAGAGATTGTTAAATTGAAACGATCTCTATGAGTTACGTATCTATATCATTTTTACTAATATAAAAACATATGAATAAAAATCACGCCCCGTTTAACTGGCAATAGTTTTTGAACCCTGTTATAAAAGCTTAAAAAAATCTAGCAAGTCTTTATTTAATGTCAATACTCATCCAGTATTGAGGTTTTTTATCTTTTCTTGCCTGTGATCTAGGTTGTAATACTCTAATTTCATACTCACCTGAAGCAGGTAAAATATAAATACCATTATCATCAAGCTCTGGAGAATATTCTCCAAGATTGATGGAGTCTTTTAATTGATTACCCCATAAGTAAGCTTCAACATTTCCTCCAGTCAACTTCACTTTTAACTTTTGCCCTTTTTTAGCATAAAATTTGTAGGAATCATACTTGTATCCATCTATCCTTCCGTAATAATTTGCAGAGTAAGCTTTTTTAGCAAACTTAACTACAATAGTCTTCCGTATATCATTGTTATCATTTGCAAGTAAGACAGGGCTAACTATAGTTAAAGTTAGGGCTATCAAAGCGCCAGCTAGTAATTTCGTATTCGCTATTTCCATAATAAGGTTACCCTAATTCTTGTATCGCTCTTGACATAATAACATAACTAATAAGTAACCATGAATCATGGAGCAGAAATGTGAATAGTCATAACATGGGGTTGCACTTCAAATGCCAATTTAAGACTTGCAAAATTAATGGTTAATTAATTGGTTACTATGGAATAACCAATCTAAATATAAATTTTATTTAACAATTACTTATAAAAATATGTGATGCGTATGATACGCATCATATGAATATCGCTTAAATTTGCTATAATTGAATTGAGCAGTGCCATTTGTGGTTAGGTTAAAAATTCATGAGTCTTACTGAAATTAAGGTACGTCAAGCTAAACCAAAGGAAAAAATCTATTTTCTGGCAGATGATGACGGCTTA
This sequence comes from Acinetobacter sp. YH12137, assembly GCF_013418535.1. NCBI lineage: Bacteria > Pseudomonadati > Pseudomonadota > Gammaproteobacteria > Moraxellales > Moraxellaceae > Acinetobacter > Acinetobacter sp. YH12137. The sequence continues at coordinate 10,288 of NZ_VPBW01000055.1, forward strand.
AGTTTGAAGGTAGAACCAAACGGACGTAAATCTTGGAGTTACCGCTATTCACTTGCAGGGACAAATAAACGTCCTCGCATGAAGTTGGGTGAATATCCTGTAATGTCCTTGAAAGAGGCCAGATCAGTCCGGGATGAATATAAATTTAATAATTATGAAAATAAACCACTGCATAAAAAATACATCAAAACTTTTCAGGATATTTGTGAAGAGTGGTTAGAATTTAAAATTAAAAATTCCTTTGAAGATGAACCACGATGCGGTGTAATTCAGCTCGCAAAAAAATGTTTAGATCAGGATGTTTATCCAAATATTGGACTAATGCCATTTATGGAAATTAAAAGATATGATCTAGTTAAGATTATTAAAAATATAGAATCTAGAAATGTAAAAGAACCTGTAAAGAAAGCCTATAGTTATTTAAATCAGATTTATGATTATGCGGTAGCGATGGGGTATTGTGAATATAATATTGCACATGGACTTCATAAAATATTAGTCAACAATAAGATTAAGAAAAACTATCCTCATTTAAATTCAGATGAACTATCTAATTTCTTAGCTAAATTAAATCAGATTAATACAGATCCTATTATTAAAAAAGCCCTGTTATTTAAATTATATACAGGCGTCCGTGGTGGAGAATTATTGCTTTGTGAACCACATCACTTCGATCTAGATAAAAAAATATGGAAAATACCAGCCTTACATATTAAACAATATAGAAGAAAGGTTATTTTAGGTCATGATATCCCTGATTTTTTTGTTCCACTATCTGATCAAGCACTTGAAGTTGTGAAATCAGCACTCGTTTGGTCTCATGGCGAAAAATATGTGTTTTCTAGCCCCCGAAACAATAATAAACCTATTCATTTTAATACCCTGAACTTGATTATCAGAAAAATGGGATATACTAAAAATGAATTAACTTCTCATGGGTTACGATCGACATTTAGTACCATATTAAATGAATCCGGTTTATTTCAATCAAATTGGATTGAAGCACAGCTATCTCATACTGATAAAAATAAAACCCGTGCAAGTTATAATCATGCAGAATATTTTAATCAGCGTATGGAAATGATGCAATGGTGGGGCGATTTTATTGATAGTTGTACTGTAAATTAATGGTTATGAAATCCAAGTTTTAATTAGAATAGGCTTTGTTGCACAAACCTATTCACCGCCATAAATCATTATCTAAAATTGCATCTCGTGGTAAAAGCTCAATGGGCCGGTTCTATGGCTATAAATTACATGTTGTGATGAATCAACTTAGAGAAATAGTCTGTTCACAATAATGATTTCTCTTAACTCGGTAAGCGTCCGCTGAATCCCATGCCTATTTTTTAATTTTGGTCGGATTTAGAGGTGGATCAGGAAATTTGAACAACACTTATAAGTGATATTTTGCTCCCCAAATGATGTTATAAACACCAATATATGGAGTATTTTATGGCACGTAGACCAAGAAGAAATCATTCAAATGATTTTAAAGCTAAGGTAGCACTTGCTGCGATTAAAGCAGAAGGCGGATTCAAGCGGCAAGTGCAACAGTATAAAAACCAGCCATAACTTCACTCGGTGTATACCAACCTAGTGTTTTTCTAGGACGATGGTTGAGTGCAAATTCTATCTGCTCTATTTGTTCGTTTGA
>NZ_VPBW01000056.1:0-11527 GCF_013418535.1 Acinetobacter sp. YH12137
GGACAAGCATCGTCATTTTATTATGGTCAGCCTCAAGGTGAAGTGTGTCTAATCAACAGGGTTTTCGGTCTCTAAGCACTTTTAAAAAGGAACTTCATCGACTCAAATCTCTATTTGCAACAGTGCCCTTATAAGCCTCGATAGAACTTTTCAATAAAGTATCGAGTTTTGAGAACCAGGGTGATCATCAAATTCTTATGTTCTGAGATCTTAGGTCGAGCAATCGATAAACCGGACATTTCTATTTGGGGTTACAACTGAATTTCGAATAAGAGATTTTATGTTAAATGAGGCGGATTTATTTAATCCGCTTACCATTTTTATCGATGATTATTTCACCATCCTCTTTGGTAAAAGCTCCTAATTGAGGCGCAGACAAAATATCTAAAACGAGTTCAGATGGTCTACATAGTTTTACGCCTAACTCAGTCACTACAAATGGACGATTAATTAAAATTGGATACTCAAGCATAAAATTAATGAGCTGTTCATTTGTCCAGTGCTGCTGATCCAACTTGAGCGTTTCAAAGGGTTCTACATTTTTGCGAATAGCTTCACGTACAGAAATCCCTGCGTTTTCAATTAAATTAATGAGTTCGCTCTTACTCGGAGGGGTATTAAGGTATTCAATAATTTCAGGTTCTTCTCCTGTATTTCGAATGAGAGCTAATGTATTTCTTGATGTTCCGCAAGCTGGGTTGTGATAGATCTTAACTTTCGATGACATTGGATTAACTCAGAACTTAATAATATTGCATTTATATATGGATATGCGTATATTCGCAATAGCATATATTGGAGTGTAGATTATGGATCAAGCAGATTTCTTTAAATGCCTATCTGACCCGACACGTCTAGATATTTTAAAAATTATTTTAGCAAGACAAAATGTATGTGTTTGTGAAATCACAGAGATATTACAACTGAGCCAACCTAAGATTTCTCGTCATCTGGCTTTACTTCGTAATCTCTCAATTTTGTTAGATGAGCGTAAGGGACAATGGGTGTATTACCGATTAAATCCTGATTTACCAGAATGGGTAAATGCAGTGCTCAATGTCTTAAATGATGAAGTACTGAATAAATCTGCAAGCAACTTATCTATCTCTATGCAATGCGAGTAATTCAATGTCCGGATCAAAGCTCTCATTCTTAGATCGAAATCTAACGCTATGGATTTTCATTGCCATGGCATTAGGAGTAGGTATTGGTGTATTTTCTCCTCAAGCATCTGTGGTACTCGATCACTTAAGCATTAATTCAGTGAATATCCCTATCGCAATAGGGCTTATTTTGATGATGTATCCACCACTTGCCAAAGTAGACTATGCGACTTTGCCTAAAGTATTTGAGGACAAGCGAACCCTTACATTATCTCTCGTTCAAAACTGGCTAATAGCACCTTGCTTAATGTTTGGTTTGGCAATCATTTTTTTGCACTCCTATCCGGAATATATGACTGGTCTCATTCTGATTGGTTTGGCCAGATGTATTGCTATGGTCTTGGTTTGGAATGGCTTGGCATGTGGTGACAATCAGTATGTCGCTGCCTTAGTCGCGTTTAACAGTATCTTCCAGATCTTATTCTTTAGTACTTATGCCTGGTTATTCTTAACCTTCTTACCACCATTCTTTGGGGTAGAAGCACAAATCATTAATGTGAGCTTTTGGACAATTACCTATGCTGTTCTTATTTATCTAGGTATTCCGTTCTTACTTGGATTTTTAACTCGGTTGATTTTAGTCAAACAGAAGGGGGTGGATTGGTATCAATCTAGATTTATCCCAAAGATTAGCCCAATCAGCCTTATTGCGCTTTTATTCACGATTATAGCCATGTTTAGCCTTAAAGGTGGTGAAGTGGTTAGCCTTCCTCTAGATGTACTTAGGATCGCTATTCCTTTGACAATTTACTTTGTTGCGATGTTCTTCATCAGCTTCTTTATGAGTAAGTGGATGGGTAACGATTATCCTAAAACAACTGCTATTTCCTTTACTGCGGCAGGCAACAATTTTGAATTAGCACTTGCTGTAGCGATTGCCACTTTTGGATTAGCTTCACCTGTGGCTTTCACAACAGTGATTGGACCGCTTGTTGAAGTGCCTGTATTGATTGCCTTAGTGACAGTTTCGCTATGGCTGAGAAAAAAAGTTTTTAAAGAGGCATGAAGCTAATGAACTTACCAAATATTGATCTTAGTCTTTTGGAAAAACCGACTTTAGAAAAAGTTCAGGCAAAGAACCTTGAACATCCTCCAAGAATACTGCTTCTGTATGGCTCAAATCGTGATCGATCATATAGCCGTTTAGCTATTCAGGAAGCTGGTCGAATTCTTGAATATTTTGGTGCGGAAGTGAAAATCTTCCATCCAAAAGGGCTACCTCTGCCTGAAGATGGTGATATGCAACATCCAAAGGTCAAAGAACTGCATGAGCTATTAGCATGGTCAGAGGGCATGGTTTGGTGTTCTCCTGAGCGTCATGGCTCAATGAGTTCAATATTAAAAGCTCAAATTGATTGGATTCCATTAGCAGCGGGTGCAATCCGTGCAACGCAAGGTAAAACCTTAGCTGTAATGCAAGTTTGTGGAGGTTCGCAATCCTTTAATGCTGTAAATCAATTACGTATTTTAGGGCGTTGGATGCGTATGATCACGATACCAAATCAGTCCTCAGTTCCTAAAGCATTTCTGGAGTTTGAAGAGGATGGTCGTATGAAGCCTTCTTCTTATTACATGAGGATTGTCGATGTGATGGAAGAACTTTATAAATTTACGCTTTTAACCAGGGGACAGTCCTCATATCTCACTGACCGTTACTCTGAACGTGTAGAAAGTGCAGAAGAGCTTTCAAAGCGTGTGAATCAAAAGAGTATTTAGATTTCCTAAAATTAACATAATACACCTTATATGAAACTAACAGCATATTTTAAACACATAAAAATCAAATACTTGTGTTATAGTGATAATGCTCGACGATGTCGAAAAGCCGGCTTGGAAACAAGTCGGCTTTTTTATGAGCAGTTTTGATAGTTCTTGCCAATAAATTTGTTTAAAAAGTAGTCGATTTTGCAATTTTTTAAATTTTATCAATGCTTGAATGCTTAAAATTATCCACATTTTTTGTGGATAAAATTTAGGCTATTTTGTACGCTCAGGCTTACGTGAATCTCGGCCCTTTGCGGCTATCTAGGATACTGGAACTTTCCTATGATGAACTCATCAGGAACAGGAAGTTCCATAACATAAAACAAAAATTATAAGTTATTGCACATGGACCAGAGGGTACAACAGCACAATCAGCGACAATAAAAAACCCCGGCAGGATGCCGGGGTTTTTTATTATTTAGATTTCTTAAATCAGCGTCGGGTGTGCCGTCCAGGATACGAGTTAAAGTCGCTTAAAATAACGTCAATAAATATTGAAAAAGTCATAAAATGTGATATGTTTCACACTCTATTTTTTAGTAGTAAAATTTTTTTATGAAACTATTAAAAAATAACAGCAAGTTTTTAAAAAAACCATCTGTTTCATTATTAATAGGCCCTTATATGAAAAACTTTATCACTACCGCATTATTAGCTTCTTCTGGATTATTTATAGCAGGACAGACGAATGCTTCTACTAAAGTTGCGGATACAACCTTCCAAGTTAAAATTGAAGTTGTATCAACATGTGCGATCAGTGCTACAGATATCGATTTTGGTCAAGTAAATAGTGGTATCGCAGCAACAGATAAAACAGGTAATCTAAATGTAACCTGTACCAGTCAGACACCCTACAGCGTTGGTTTATCTAATAGTGGAAAAATGACTCATACGACTGACCCTACGTCTAGCATTGCTTATCAATTATTTAAAGCATCCAGTGATACAGCAGAGTGGGACAACGACAATAATCGATATTCTGCAACTGGTTCAGGTAGTGTACAGACTATCCCGGTAGTTGCTAAATTATCTGGCTCTACAAATGTACGCGCTGGTAACTATGCAGATACCGTCACAGCCACAGTAACTTATTAATTTTTATTATCGTAAAGAGTCCACATGAAAAAGCCAGCCAAATTCTCTCATGTATTCCACATTTGTGGTGCAGGAATCTTGGCAGCTAGTATTTTTATAACACAGGCGCATGCTGCCAGTTTGCAAGTTGCGCCTATTTTATTAGAATTTTCACCGCAAGAAAAAGTCAAAGAACTTTGGTTGACCAATACAGGTAATGAGAGTATTCGTGCACAAGTACGAGTGAACGCTTGGACACAAAGCAATCAACAAGATATTTTAACAAACTCCAAAGATCTAATTGCTAGTCCTATGGTCATTAGCATTCCTGCCGGACAACGGCAATTGGTTCGATTGATCCGCAATACTCAAATAGCAAATACGACTGAACAAGCTTATCGCCTCATCGTGGATGAATTACCTAACTCCCAGACTAATGTACAAAGTGGTCTACAATTGTTACTCAAATATTCCATTCCTGTTTTTTTAAAAGTATCGGACATTAATGATACAGATCAAGGCATAACATCCCTGCAAGGTATGAGCTTTAAATATAATAAGCAAACACTAACAATCAACAATCAGTCTGGTCATTATAAGCGCTTTAGTCAGTTTGCCTACATGGATGCGCAAGGCAAAAAAATACCAATTCAAATGGGATTGATGGGTTATGTACTTAGTGGGAAAAGCATGCAATGGAAAATTCCAAATAATATAAATGTTACGCGTGGTGGAAAGTTTATAGCTGTAGTTAATATGGATCTTCGTGAACAAACTCTACCATTATCTCCCTAATACAAAATAAGCTTTAGGGATAGGGAGTTTCTGATCATTGAATGTTCGAGCAAGCAATTTTATACTTGCAGGAATGATGCTGGTCACAGCACCGACAACATTTGCAGAACAATACTCATCCAATATAGCCAGTGCGATTCAACAGGAATTGTATTTGGATGTAGAAGTAAATCAGTCTACACAGATTCAAATTGGTCATTTTTTACAACAAGATCAGCAACTCTATATTGATGTAGCTTCCTTAAAAAATTTCGCCATTACTACCGAGATAGAACCAATCATAATTGATCAGGTATCCTATATCGCACTTGATCAGATTGAAGGGCTAAGCTATAAATATGACGACCTCAATCAAAAAATCTCAATCCAAGTACCTATTACACTGTTAAGCAGTCAACATCAATATGGCTATCAGCATCTGCCTGCTGCAAAAGTTAATCCATTGCATGAAAAAACAGGTATCTTACTCAATTACACTGCTTTTGCTCAGCAGTATGAGAATATATTTTCTTTAAATGGTTGGAATGAATTTCGTGTTTTTGGGCTATTTGGTGGGGTATTCAGCCTTTCTGGTAACTACCAATATCAAGATAATGCCTTTATAAATCATCATATACTGGATACATATTGGGAAAAAGATATCCCAGAAAAATTGCTTAGACTACGTTTAGGTGATGCACAAAGTAATGCACTATCATGGTAAGCGTCCGCTGAACACACCTTATGAATTCATCCTATAAGCCTTAATTTAGTCCCCACTTAAAAACAAGTGGGGACTAAAATTTATGACTACAAATCACCAGACATCCATCGCATCTCTTGCGAAAAAACGAAGAACATACAGTGCTGAATTTAAACAGCAGATCGTTCAGGCTTGTAAAGCACCGGACGTTTCAATTGCTTCGGTCGCTTTGCAACATGGATTGAATACAAATCTTGTATCCAAATGGATTCGCTTAATTGATGCTAAGCCAGGGAATGATCGCTCACCACTACCGAATAAACCTGCATTTATTGCCTTATCCTGCTCTGCACCATTAGATCCTACTCCTACTGACATGTTAACGGTTCAAATTACTTTACCCCACTCAAAAGCAGAAATTGGCTTGAAATGGCAAGTATCAGAAATATCTGCTTTAGCAGAATTACTCAAGGCACTGGCAACATGATCCGTATCGATGAAATCTGGTTGTCTACCCAGCCCATGGACATGCGAGCAGGAATGGATACGGCCATGGCTCAGGTGGTGAGAGCCTTTGGCTACATCAAACCGCATTGTGCTTACCTGTTCTGTAATAAACGTGGCCATCGCATGAAAGTACTGGTGCATGATGGACTGGGGATCTGGCTGTGTGCCCGGCGGCTGGAACAGGGCAAATTTCACTGGGCTAAAGTTCACCAGGGTGAAAGCGTAGCCCTCAGCCCGGAACAGTTACAGGCACTGATCCAGGGTTTGCCCTGGCAGCGCATTGGACAACAGCAGGTAGTGACGATGCTCTAAACCAGGTTGGTGCATTCTGCTATTCTCCAAACGTTCTATTTCCTCTGCGTCATGACCTCAGGCATACTGCGGTCATGAATACGCTGCCTGACTTAAGCCAACTGACCCATGAACAACTGCTGGAATTTACCAGACAGTTGGCAATGCAGCATCAACAACTCGCAGAAGATAACCAACAATTAGATACCAAAGTTCAGCATCTTGAAGTATCCAATCAGCAATTAGATGCTCAAGTTCAACATCTTTCTATTCTCAACCAAAAATACGAGCATGAACTGGCGCTGTTTAAAAAGCACAAATTCGGCAGTAAAAACGAACATCTTACCGCAAAACAAATCCATCTCTGGGATGAAGCGGTCGAAGAAGATATTGCAGCCGTTGATCTGGAACTGGAACGGCTGAATGCAGATAAAACCGATGCAGCGACACAGAAAGCCAAAGCAAATAAACCTAAACGTCGACTGCTGCCCGATCATCTACACACCATTCGTATTGAGCATGAACCAACATCAACCCAATGTGCTTGTGGCTGCCAACTCCGTCGTATCGGCGAAGATATCAGTGAAAAACTGAATTTCAGACCGGCACAGTTCTATAAGGAACAGCATGTTCGTGGCAAATGGGTCTGTGATCAGTGCGACACCCTGACTCAGCAAGCGATGCCCGCCTATGTGATTGATAAAGGCATTGCTTCACCTGAACTACTGAGCCATGTGCTGGTCTCGAAATACGCTGATCATTTACCGCTGTACCGTCAACGTCAAATCTTTCTACGCGCAGGAATTGATCTATCCAGATCCACCCTGTCTGACTGGATAGGTCGCTGCGGTGTAGAACTGGAACCTCTGGCCAATGCTTTAAAACAGGTGGTGCTGCAACAGCGGGTGATCCATGCCGATGAAACGCCGGTCACCATCATGCGGATGGGTGATGATGAGAAAAAACCGAAGAAAGGTTATGTCTGGGCCTATGCCACTACACAGTACAATCCAGTTCAGGCAGTGATCTATGACTTTCAGGATAGTCGTTCAGGTCAGCATGCTGAAGCGTTCCTGAATGGCAGGCAGGGTCATCTGGTCTGTGACGATTACAGTGGTTATAAAGCACGCTTTAAATCAGGCCAGGTCATTGAGGTGGGCTGCATGGCGCATGCACGTCGTAAATTCCATGAGCTACATGTGACTGGGAAAAGTCAGATCGCTGAACAGGCATTACTGATGATTCAGAAACTGTATGCGATAGAAGCAGAACTCAGGAAAAAGACCGATAGTACAGCAGAACACCGCCGCGAATACCGACAACAGCACAGCCAACCGGTGATGCAACAACTGTATGAATGGCTCAACCAACATGATCTGACGGTGCCATCGAGTTCTCCAACCGCCAAGGCCATCAATTACAGTCTGAAGCGTTGGCCAGCTTTAAGCCGCTATCTGGATGATGGCAATCTACCCATTGACAATAACTGGGCAGAGAACTCAATGCGCCCCTGGGCCTTGGGACGAAAGAACTGGCTATTTGCAGGTTCGCTGCGCAGTGGTCAACGAGCGGCCAATATCATGACTTTAATCCAGTCAGCAAAGCTGAATGGGCTGGATCCGTATGCCTATCTCAGTGATGTGCTGAAAAGGCTGCCGACACATAAAGCGACCCAAATAGAAGAATTACTGCCACATCGCTGGAAATCCAACTCAAATTAAAAAAATAGGCATGGGGTTCAGCGGACGCTTACCTATCATGGACACGCTCTACTCGATTGAGTGGTCTTAGCTTATCGAAAAATTTCGCTTTACAACCCTATACCGTGACGACTCCCTTAATGAGTTTTAAAGGCCAGGTAGCATTACCATCACAAGTGGATCTAATAATTAATGGTATTAAGCAGTTTTCAGAAAATATAGTACCTGGGCAATTTGATATTCAATCAGTACCGAGTATTACAGGTGCAGGCAATGCACAAATGGTCATTACAGATATTAATGGCCAACAGCAAGTACTGAGTATTCCCTTATATGGTACAAATAACCTACTCGCACAAGGCTTAAATGACTGGTCTTTTAATGTAGGTTATCCAAAGTTAAATTATGGCTTATCTTCATTTGATTATGCACAAGATCCTGCATTTAGTGGGAGCTATCGTTATGGAATATTAAATAAACTTACTCTGGAAACACATACTGAATTGACCGATCAATTGCAACAGGTAGGATTAGGCACACTCTATCAATTAGGCAAACGTGCAGGACAGCTTAATCTCTCTTATGCTTATAGTCGTACACCTGAGCAACATGGACAATTATTAGGCCTAGGTTATAGCTGGAACTCTCCATTAATAAGTTTAAATTATAATGGACTACGACAGTTTGGTGAGTTTAATGACATTGCCAGCTTGAATGATGCGGCATTTGCCAGTAAATCAGACCAATTTTATATAGGTTTTAATACTAAAATTGGTCAGTTGGGAAGTAGCTATATCCAGCAAAAATACACAGAGCAAGAGAGTAAGTTTGTATTGCTGAACTGGTCTTATATCTTGCCGCAACGTATGAACCTAAATTTAGGTTATACGCATGATTTAATTAATAAGAAAGATAGTTATTATCTATCACTTAATATCCCTTGGGCGCAACGTAACTCAGCCACAGCATCAATACAGCGTAGTCATGATAACAAACAGTTTGGTGTGAATATAATGCATACGCTAAATCAAGATCAGGGAGGGATGGGATGGCAAGCCATGGCCAATCGTACAGATCAATACTCACAGTTTCAGGGGCAGATCGACTATCTCGGTCGCTATGGGTTAGCACAATTAAATGTGCAACATACAGCATCAGACCAACAAAATAATACCAGTGCATTTGCCTCAGTCAACGGAGGGTTAGTTATTCTAAAAGATGTGATACTCCCCACACGTTTGAGTAACGGTTCATTTGCTATTGTCTCAACAGATAATATTGCTAGCGTACCGGTGCGTATGGAGAATCGTTTGATTGGTAAAACTAATCAGAAAGGATATTTGCTATTGGATCGTCTAAATCCATATCAGCATAATAGTGTAGCAGTTGATACCCTGAACCTACCCATAAATTTAAAAATAGAAACAACACAGCAAGATGTTGTACCTCGTCAGGCAAGTGGTGTATTCGTTCGTTTTCCAATGTATCAAGTGAAATCCGTTCAATTACAGGCAGTCGATGATCAGGGAGAGAATCTAGCAGTGGGTAAATCTGTTTGGGATATTCAACCATCAATACAGCAGCCTCCTAAAACCATTGTAGCTCATGATGGTATTGTATATTTAGATGATGTGAAAAATAATAAATTATATATTGGCGATGAGCTTAAGCAATGCCAAGTGAATCTTCCTGAAGTTTCCACTCTTGAAGGTTTTAGCGATTTAGGAAGGGTGGTATGTCAATAACTCATCAATTTAACCGAATCAAAGCTTATGGCCTCATCAAGCGTTTAGCTTGTATGAGCTTATTGTTTTTAGCTTATAGCATATGCTCTTCATCTGCTTATGCAGAGAGTTGCTGGGTAAGTGGAGGTAATTTAAGCCTAGGCACAGCGAACATTCAAGGCTCGATGACAGCTTCTACGGATATTACCGTAACATGTAATTCAAACTGGAGTCAGCCCGTGACATATAAGATATGTATGGTAGTTGATAGTATAGATCCAGCGGCTAAAGATCCTCGCACAATGATTAACTATGATAACTATCCTGCTTCCTTATTAAATTATAACTTATATTATGATGTCGCACGAACACGCAAGATACCAAACTCAGACGCTAAAAATACAGCTCAGTGCCAGTCTGTTCAAGTAGGTGCTAATACAGGAAGTCCGAGTACATTGGTCAAAATGTATGGTCAAGTTCTTGCAGGACAAAATGTACCTGCCGGCTCCTATAAAACCAATAGTACTTCCATAAAGCTATACTATGCTTATCGCTATGGCTTAGAAGTACCTTCAGATTTAGAAGCTCTAGCTAGTCAAAATAGCTCAACTAACAATATAGTCGTCAATTCTAACTATGAAAATAGCTGTTTGATTTTATCTGCATCAGATATAGATTTTGGTTCAGTGGGGCTATTGAATAATACTTTATATCGTTCAGGGACTATTCAGTTAGCATGTCCAATGGGTACCAATATGAAGGTAAGTTTAAATAATGGTCTAAATCCATTGGGCTCACAAAGACGTATGAAAAATTCTTTAGGAAGTTATATTCAATACGGTTTATATCAGGATCCAAGTCACTCGAACATTTGGCAGGCGGATACTTCATATTCTGTAACCCACCAGACTATCCCTATTTATGCGATGGTCCCATCGCAAAGCATTAGCAGTATAGGGAAATATTCCGATACCATTACTGTGACTTTAACTTATTAGAAAACTCTATATTTAATAGGTAATCGTAGCAGTAACTGTATCTATATATTGACCGGCAGGAACGTTAGTATCAGGCACTTTCCCCCAAATGGTAATATTTTGAGTTTGTCCTGTACCGTGTTGTGAAAAACGATTTTCAGAGCTGTTTCCCCATTCTTTGCTCATAGATGCATCTTGATAAAGTCGATATGAAAGCTTCAAGGAAGCATCCTGAGTATTCTTTAGTGTACCATCACTATTTAGTGAAATATTGTAAGGCGTACCATTAGTACATGAAACATTTAGACTACCCGTTGCCTGGATATTTTGGGTATTACGAGAAATCGTACCAAAATCTATATTAGAAGTAGAACCTGTGCCGATATCACAAATTTCATTGACTTTTATTTTGACCTGAAACTGTGTGGACTGCCGGTCACTCATGGTATAAGCAGAGACTGAAACTACAGCTAGAATTACAAATGAATATTTAAAAATTTTCATTGAATGTGCCTATATCCAATATAGATAATTATATTAATCTGAATTGTAGAGAGTAAAAAGGTAACTATTTAAAGTAATAGTCTGGATTACGCACTAAATTTCATGATTCTAATCATATTATTCGATTTTACTCAACTATGCTGCCATCTAGTAAACAATTCAAAAATAAAAGGGCAAACAGGCTAGATTTAACATAAAATCTCTTATGCGAAATTTAAGTGTTAGAAACCATTTAAAGTGTCTATATTCTCACCAATAAAAATGTCTAGTTTATGATGGTTTTTACCATCATGGACTGGATATAAATTAGAGATGTTGATCACTATGTCTGACAAGGAAATTCAAC
>NZ_VPBW01000057.1:0-10548 GCF_013418535.1 Acinetobacter sp. YH12137
ATGAAGACGGCTTACGCCACCATCAAAGGTATTGAGGTGATGCGTGCACTACGCAAAGGCCAGGCCTCAGCATTTTATTATGGTGATCCCCTGGGCGAAATGCGCCTGGTAAGCAGAGTTTTTGAAATGTAAGGCCTTTGAATAAGACAAAAGGCTGCCTCATCGCTAACTTTGCAACAGTGCCCCGATATTTACAAGTTAGTGAATAGCTTATTGGGATTAGCAACTAAATTTAGTTTAACTTATAAAAATCATGAAACACTGTTCGAATTTTAAGCGTGGAACATGAATAATCAATAAAAAGCCGCTCTGCTGGTGCCCTATATTTCAGAACGGCTTGCTTTAATATAATGATATTTAAAGAGAAATATCAAGCATTACGTATAACGTGTATTATGTTAATTTTAGGAAAAGTGAAAAATAATCTACAATAGAATCTACGAAAAATTGGCCATCAATTATGCCTGATTTCTCCAGTGGAAATAATTGGATTGTGAGATCCCCCACTCAAAATCATAAATTAGAAAGAATTGAAGCATTTCTTTCCAATTATGCTTATAAACCTCACCGACATGATACTTATGCTATTGGCAGGACTCTTTCCGGAGTTCAAAACTTTCATTACAAAGGTACATTGCAACATAGCTTGCCAGGCATGACTATGGTTCTACACCCGGATGAAAAGCATGATGGTGAATCAGGAACATTAGATGGCTATCGCTATAGAATGATTTACATCGAACCAGCGATGATCCAAACCATTTTAAAGGGTAAACCTTTGCCTTTTATCAGACATGGCTTAAGTAATGATATTCGCCTGTTTAGGGCAATGGATAGCTTTCTAAATAATATAAATAATTATATGGATACCCTAGAAGAGGAAGATGCTCTATTTGATTTGGCAACTACACTGTGTGAAATTTCAGATACTTCATCTAACCAAAACAAAAAATTTGACTACAAGGCAGCAGAGAGAGCGCGTGAGTGTATTTTGGCGTATCCACATGAAAACTTAAGTTTGTCAGATTTAGAGAAACATGCTGATCGTGACCGCTGGAGCCTTTCTCGTGATTTCCGATTATTATTTGGAACTAGCCCACACCGTTATATGATCATGCGTCGCTTAGAAACAGTTAAGTTCTACCTTGCTCAAGGGGAGTCTATTGTTAATGCTGCTTTAAATGCAGGCTTTTTTGATCAGAGTCATATGACCAGACATTTTATAAAAACATTTGGTTTAACTCCCACTCAATGGAAAATGATAAATATTAAAAGATAGCCGTTCGATTTGAACGGCTAATTTGTCCTACAGCAGATTTATTCCATTAAGAAAATCTTTGAACATAAAAAGCCCTGATAAAATCAAGAGTATACCCATCAGCTTATTTAGCCGATTAAACCAGATAGGATTAGCAATTTTGTTGCCTAATACTTTTCCAACCAGAGCATAGGTGAATGGTGCGCCAACAGCACCAAGTGAAATCAGTAAAGAAACTATCAAGATCATGATTCCTGTGATTTTGGCTGCAGGGTACATAATTGTCGTAACAGGTAGAATGACGAGAATGGCTTTTGGATTTAATAACTGAATAAATAAGCCATTTAAGAATGTTAGATGGCTTTCTTGCTGTTGAGTTGTTTCTACATTCGCCCTAATCATTTTTATAGCCAAGTAGAATGTATAAATTGCACCCGCTAAAGCAATATAATGAATCAATCCATGTGGAATAACAGCTTCACCTATATAGCCAAACAATACGAATAAGATCAACATGGCGAAACCAATGCCTAGGTAAAATCCTATAGTCTTTTTTAATTGACCTGTAAGGCCAGAATTTAGCCCCATAAAATTTACAGGGCCTGGGCTATACATAACGCTTAATGTATAAAGAAATATTTCCACAGAGTTCACTCAATTAGATAGCAATAAACATCAAAGAGAGAACGGTATCGAGTTATAGGCCTTAAAGATTGTACGTTTGTGCTGAACTAATTAAAAATTTCTATTTAACTTATGTTCACCTAAAGTTCACTTCATAAGTGTATAAAGAAACTATGTATTGTATTTTCAATTGCTTATATAAATATTAGTCTTGGTTTAGAATTTTAAAGTTCATGAACTATGAGAAAAAACTAAGATACGATCAAAATTGTAGAACAACAAAATTATTTATACTAATTTACAAGCCACGCTGTTTAAGCGTGTCATTAAAAAATAAATCTTTTAATCTCTCCACACAATCTCCACACAATCTCCACACAACATCAGCAATTCATAAACACTGCTATTTCAAAATAGTAGTATCTAAAACCCCCCCTCTGAAAAAGCATGTCAACACATTATCATTTAATAGGTTCAATACTTATTACAACTGTACTTTTAATCGGCTGTACACAAGCCAAAGATGCTGAACAGTCCCCAACAGAAATGCCACCAGCGGTTGTCAGTACCATCACGGTATTACCGCATTCCATGAATTTAATTGAAAATCTTCCAGGCCGTGTTGTCGCTTACCGTATTGCTGAAATTCGCCCGCAAGTAGGTGGAATTGTTGATAAAGTACTTTTTAAGCAAGGCTCTTATGTGCAAGCAGGTCAACCGCTTTTTAAATTGAATTCTGAAATATTTCAGGCAGATGTAAAAAGCAATCAAGCCACTTTAAACCGTGCACAAGCTGAGGTGACACGTTTGCAGGTGCTGTTAAAACGCTACACTGAATTAGTAAAAGTAAATGCGGTTAGTCAGCAGGAATACAACAATACCGAAGCAGATTATCAAAAAGCAAAAGCCGATGTGGCGCAAATGCAAGCCATGTTAAGCAGACAACAACTTAATCTTAAATATGCGACTGTTACAGCCCCTATCTCGGGAACGATTGGTGAAATCTTAGTGACTGAGGGTGCATTAGTTGGTCAAGGTGATACTAATGCAATGGCCGTAATACAACAGATTAATAAAGTCTATGTTGATGTAAAGCAATCAATTAGTGATTATGAAAAACTACAGGAAGCTTTACAGCAAGGTGACGTGTCAAATACCAAACATACGGTTGAAATCCTAAATAGTCAGGGTAAACCTTATAACGTTACAGGTGAAATCCTATTTTCGGATACTAAAGTTGATCCTGATACGGGTGATGTCACAATCCGTATTTTAGCCAATAATGAAAATCAAAAACTTTTGCCAGGCATGTATGTTCGAGTCAATATGAGCCGAGCTCAAGTTGAAAATGCGCTCCTAGTTCCAGAACAAGCGATTCAACATGATATTAGTGGTAAAGCCAATGTTACGATTGTTAATCAAAAAGGTTTAGCGCAAAGCAAGCCTGTTCAGCTTGGTCAACGTTATCAAAATAACTATGTGATCAAACAAGGGTTACAAGCAGGTGAGAAAGTCATTGTTGAAGGGGCTGATCGTATACAGCCTGAGCAAAAATTAAAAATTAAGCAGTGGCAACCTACAAATATTAAGGAAAATGGAGGACAGCAATAATGTCCCAATTTTTCATTAGGCGTCCTATTTTTGCATGGGTGATTGCTTTATTTATTATTCTGTTGGGTGTACTAAGCATCCCCAAGTTACCTATTGCACGATTCCCAAGTGTTGCGCCACCACAGATTAGTATTACGGCAATCTATCCAGGTGCTACGCCAAAAACATTGAATGATAGTGTTGTGACCTTGATTGAGCGGGAAATGTCAGGTGTCAAAAACTTACTTTATTACAGTTCAAGTTCAGATAGTTCTGGAACAGCAACAATCACCGCAACATTTAAACCAGGTACAGATGTAGAACTTGCACAAATTGATGTGCAAAACAAAATTAAAGCCATTGAGTCACGCTTACCTCAAACAGTGCGACAACAAGGGCTGATGGTCGATGCTGCGTCGTCTGGTTTTTTAATGATGGTGGGCTTAAGTTCACCGAATGGCAAATATAGTGAAATTGATGTCAGTGACTATATGACTCGCTATGTGATTGAAGAATTAAAGCGGGTTGACGGTGTTGGTAAAGTCCAAAATTTTGGTGCTGAAAAAGCCATGCGGATTTGGGTCGATCCAGATCGTTTGGTTTCTTATGGATTGAGTATTCAAGATGTGAATACAGCCATCCAAAACCAAAACTTGCCGATATCACCAGGTCGTATTGGTGATGTTCCTGCTTTGACGGGGCAACAAATTACTATTCCTTTAACTGCTCAAGGTCAATTAGAAACTGTAGAGCAATTCAAGAAAATTAGTTTACGTGCTCAACAAAATGGCGCCAATGTTCGACTGTCGGATGTCGCTCGTGTCGAAATCGGGGCACAGATGTATAACTTTGCGATTTTAGAAAATGGCAAAGCCTCTACAGCTGTGGCGATACAAATGAGTCCTGGTGCCAACGCTGTCAAGACTGCAGAAGGTGTTAAAGCGAAAATTGAACAGTTAGGTTCAGCACTGCCTGATGGTATGAAATTCTCTATACCTTACGACACTGCACCTTTTGTAAAAATCTCGATTGAAAAAGTAATCATGACATTGCTTGAAGCTATGGCATTAGTTTTTATTGTCATGTTTATCTTTTTACACAATGTTCGATACACCTTAATTCCGGCGATTGTTGCACCGATTGCATTGCTTGGCACATTCTCAGTCATGCTGCTTGCTGGTTTTTCGATTAATGTGCTGACCATGTTCGGTATGGTGCTTGCGATCGGGATTATTGTCGATGATGCGATTGTGGTCATTGAGAATGTTGAACGCATTATGGCGACAGAAGGCTTATCTCCAGTTGAAGCCACATCTAAAGCCATGAAGGAAATTACCAATCCGATTATTGGCATCACCTTAGTGTTAGCCGCTGTATTCTTGCCGATGGCATTGGCGTCAGGCTCAGTGGGGATTATCTATCGTCAGTTCACCATTACCATGTCGGTTTCAATTTTATTCTCAGCTTTCCTTGCACTGACATTAACCCCTGCGTTATGTGCAACGATGTTAAAACCGATTGATCAAGACCATCAGAAAAAGGGTGTTTTTGCATCGTTTGATCGCAGTTTTGAGAAGCTGAACAATCGCTATGAACGCAGTTTATTTAAAGTAATTAAACATAAAACCCTCGCAATGTTATGTTTCTTAGGCATTGTCATTGTGCTGATTTTTAGTTTTAAACACGTTCCGACTGCGTTTATGCCAGAAGAAGATCAGGGGTGGTTTATGACTTCGATTCAACTTCCTGCGGATGCAACTCAAGAACGTACCCGTAAAGTCGTTGCTGAGTTTCAAAATTATTTAGACCAAGAAACGGGGATTAAAGACAATATGGCGGTCTTAGGTTTTGGTTTTAGTGGATCTGGTCAGAATACAGCGATGTATTTTACCAATCTATTGCCATTCGAAGAGCGTACTATTACGGCACAAGAAGTCGTGAATAATGCCAATATAGCGATGGCTGAAAGTTCAGAAGGTCAAACCATGTCTGTGTTACCACCAGCAATTGATGAATTGGGTAACTCATCTGGTTTTTCACTGAGATTATTAGATCGTGGCAATATTGGCATGCCTGCTTTAAGAGAAGCACAAGATCAGCTTTTAGCATTAGCAGCACAAAGTAAAATCGTGGCGGAGGTCTATCCTGAAGGTTTGCCAGATGGCAGTTCTGTACAGCTTAAAATTGATAGAGATAAATTGCAGGCATTAGGTGTTAATTTCAGTGATGTGACCGATATTATTTCAACCTCAATGGGTTCGATGTATATCAATGATTTTCCAAATCATGACCGTATGCAGCAAGTCATTGTGCAACTTGATGCCAAATCACGCATGAGTATTGAAGATATTCTTCAGATTAAGGTGAACAGTCAAAGCGGTAAATTGGTTTCAATGTCTGAAATAATTACTCCAATTTGGCAACATTCCCCACAACAATACAATCGTTACAACGGTCGTCCATCATTGAGTATTTCTGGCAGTCCAGCAGCAGGTATATCTTCAGGACAAGCCATGACTGAGATGGAAAATTTGATTGAACAACTTCCGAAAGGTGTGGGTTATGAGTGGACTGGGATTTCTCTAGAAGAAAAACAGTCGGAATCACAAACCTTGTTTTTATTACTGTTGTCGATGTTAGTCGTTTTCCTTGTCTTGGCAGCGCTTTATGAAAGCTGGTCAATTCCATTCTCTGTGATGCTAGTTGTCCCTCTAGGGTTGATTGGCGCCTTTTTAGCAGTAATGTTACGTGGTATGCCAAATGATATTTTCTTTAAGGTCGGCATGATCACGATTATTGGTCTATCTGCAAAGAATGCTATTTTGATTGTTGAGTTTGCAAAAGCACTAAGAGAAGAAGGAATGGGTTTAGTGGAGGCAACCGTTGCAGCCGCTAAATTGCGCTTACGTCCAATCCTAATGACATCTTTGGCATTTACCTGTGGCGTTATTCCTTTAGTCATTGCCAGTGGCGCTAGTTCTGAAACTCAAAAAGCGATTGGTACAGGCGTCTTTGGCGGCATGATCAGCGCAACAATTCTAGCTGTTATTTTTGTACCGATTTTCTTTATTGTCGTCTTGAGCATGGTTGAGAAATTCTCGAAACGTAAAGCGGCACATTAAGCATCAAAACTGAGAATAAAAGCTGTGGGTTAACGAGTTTAGCCCACAACAAATCTTTCATTTACATCTTTATTTCAGAATTGATTTAATAAACCATCAATATAGGTTTAATCATGAAAGCTACCAATCTTGATCCGAAACGCTGGTGGATATTGCTCGCTGTCGTGCTTGCATTTCTGCCGATTGTGATTGATATGACTGTACTGCATGTTGCGGTTCCCTCATTAACCCAATCGCTGAGTGCCACAAGTAACCAAGTCTTATGGATTATTGATATTTATCCATTACTTATGGCTGGACTTTTAGTTCCGATGGGAACTTTGGCTGATCGTGTCGGCAATCGTAAGATTCTGCTGATTGGCTTGGTTATATTTGGAATTGCCTCAGTCCTTGCGGCATTTTCCCAAACGGCTTCTATGCTGATTGCCGCACGTGCTTTATTAGCATTAGGCGGTGCCATGATTATGCCCTGTGTATTGGGTATTATTCGCAGAACCTTCGAAGACAGTCGCGAACGTGCCATTGCGCTGGGTATTTGGGGCACAATCGGATCAGCCGGTGCCGCCATTGGACCGCTCATTGGTGGGGGATTGTTAGAATATTTCTGGTGGGGTTCAGTTTTCCTGATTAACGTCCCAATCATGCTGGTTGTCGCACCAATGTGCTATTTCTTATTGTCCCGAAAAGAAGCTATAACCCCTGGACATTGGGCATTTGGTCAAGCGCTATTGCTGATTGTCGGTTTGATTTCGTTTGTATATGCACTAAAAGCAGGCTTAGGCGGTAAACAGTCGTTGTTGATTGTCTTGCCTTTGGTCGTTTTATCTATCGGCTTATTAACCATATTTGTACGCAAACAGCTGAATTCTCCTCAGCCGATGCTAGATCTTTCGCTATTTTCACGTCCTGCTATTTTAGCCGGCATTATTATGGCAATGGTTGCTGCAGGCGCTTTGGCAGGGGTTGAGTTAACTTTGGCAATGGAGCTGCAATATGTCATTCGTTTAACACCGCTGCAAGCCGGTCTTTTTATGGTTCCGATTATGGTTGCGGCCGCTATTGGCGGGCCTATTGCTGGTTTTTTATCCAATAAATTTGGACTCCGTCTGGTTGCGACCATGTCATTAATATTGGCAGCAATTGCGTTGGTCAGTTTGAGTTATTCAGATTTTCATCATCCGGGAATCATCGTTCCCTTTATTTTAGCTTCGATTGGATTAACACTGAGTATTGGTTTAACAGCTTCATCCATTGCGATCATGGGCTCAGTACCTGCAGAAAAGGGCGGTGCGGCAGGTTCACTTGAAAGTACAGGTTATGAACTGGGTACAGGACTAGGTATTACTTTATTTGGTGTTTTCATGGCCTATATATTTGGCAGTCATCTTCAAGTGCCGTCAGATTTAACTGCTGTTTTAGCAGAAAAAGCCAGACTTTCGATTGGTGATACCTATTTAGTGGCGAGCCAGTTACCCGTTGAACAAGGTACAGCATTGATTAACGCAGGTAAAATTGCCTTCAGTTCAGCTCATGTTAATTTATTATTAACAGCAGGGATTATCATCGGGATACTCTCCATTGTGGTATTTTTTATGCTAGCTAAATATCGAGATGAGAATTCATTGTGATGAAATTTATTTGAGGATCATCAAACAGAATGGTTAAGTTCAGACATCAATTTATCTTAAATTTATGGTTTAAATTAAGCCGTATTAATCTGAACTTAACACATTATAAATGAGTTGATGTCTTACGATTTAGTTGAATAGTAAAACAGCTGCCACCTAAGTTTTTGGATTTAGAATAATAAATATGACCTTGGTGTGCTTCAATAATTGCATCAATCACTGCCAAGCCTAATCCAGTACCGCCATCTAGACATGATCTAGAGTCTTCCAGTCGATAGAAGGGTTTGAACAGGTGTTTAAGATGCGATTCATCAATACCAGGACCTTCATCTTCAAACGTCAATACCCAATGTTCTGCTGTGGTTACAGATGTAATATTTATTTTTCCAGCATTCGAATATCTTAGAAAGTTAGAGAACAATGCAATAAAGACCTGTTCCATCCTTCTTATATCAACGCAAACCAATTTATCCGTCAAATTTAAAACAATAGTTAAACCTTTAACATGAAACCGTTCATTAAACATCTGCAGACATTTTTCAATACTATTTTTTAAATTGGTCTTTTCTAGTTCTAATCGTAATTGTTTATTTTCAATAAGTGTCAGTGTCCGTAAATCTTCCACAAGGTAAGATAAGCCTTCGACTTGGTTCAATAAGCTTAGGTGTAAAGCTTTATCGGCAATAAATATACCATCGACAATACCTTGCAAGCGACCTTGTAATATTGTCACAGGTGTTCGTAATTCATGTGCAATTGCAGCATTCCAAACAGTTGAATTCTTAACTGATACTTCAAGTTGGTTTGCCATTTCATTGAAGTTCTCAATAAGAGACTTGATTTCATGTGGAATATCATGATGTGGCTGTTTAATTCTGAGTGCTAAATTGCCTTGTTGAATTTGTTGAATAACATCTGCTAAATCACTAATTGGCTGTGTATAGCGTTTTCCATATTTAAAGGCGAGGATAGTAGAAAGAAAAAAGCCTGTTAATAGCACTAAAAACAGCCAGATAAAGTCAACGGAGGTAACTGAAAATTCATTTGAATTAATAACTTGTGTATTTAGAAAACCTATTTTTATCGCCCAGCTATAAACAAAATAGCCAATCATGAAAGATAACAGCGTAATGCCTAAATTGAATAGGCTCATCATGATAATAAACTGGAAGTTAATTCCAACAGAATTTTTAAAAAAGTTAAATTTCATGATTTTGATCTAAGCGATACCCCACGCCACGGACATTGATTAATAAGCCATTTACATCATTTTCTTCAAGTTTTTTGCGTAATTTGCTGATATGGCTATCTACAGTGCGATCTAAAGCATCACTTTCAGGCATACAGTTTTGGATCAATTCATTACGTGTAAAGACTTTATTCGGTGTTTTTGCCATCAAAAACAGTATCTTATACTCAGTTAACGTAAGGTTGAGCAACTGATTTCTTTGACCATTTGAAATGTAAACTTGATGATGATCTGGATTAATTTCAATATTTCTATAACGAATAATATTAGTTATTTCCATATTTTGGCTTGTACTTCGTCTAAGTACGGCTTGTATTCGTGCAATCACTTCGTTTGGGTTAAATGGCTTAATAATAAAGTCATCAGCACCCATTTTTAGCCCCATGATCTTATTCACTTGATCATCTAAGGCAGTCAGCATAATGACAGGTAAATGACTTGTTTGACGGATGATTTGTAGAATTTCCCAGCCATTTAGTTTGGGTAATTTAATATCAAGGAGAATCAGGTCGATAGAGTTGGCTTTTAGGCACTCTAAAGCTTGTTGTCCATCCAATGCACGGATGACCTGCATGTTTTCATTTTTTATGTATTTTTCAAGAATGTCACCAATATCATAATCATCTTCTACAACGAGAATGACGCTGTTTTCGAAGCTGTGCTGTAGATTTGGATACATATATTTTATCTTAGATGAAGTAGCTATGCATTTTAACATTTAATTGTGTAATGGAGATGATTAGACGAGCAGTCATTTATATTTGTAATTGAGGGGTGACATATAATAAAATTCGTTGCATATCAGTATTAATGAACAAAATGTCAATTATCATTCATTTAACATAATGGCTGTTATACGAAACGAGAGTGTTAGAACCCATTTAAAGTGTCTATATTCTCACCAATAAAAATGTCCGGTTTCTCCGAGGTAAAATATGACTTTTGAACAAAAATAAGCCATTGTTTATTCTTTTTATTTCCAACAAAATTCCAGAACTCATCTACTTCGAGAGATTCATAATGACTTTGCTGAGGCTGAATTTCATAGGTTGATTCAGTTAAAGTACGTAAAACTTT
>NZ_VPBW01000058.1:0-10263 GCF_013418535.1 Acinetobacter sp. YH12137
CTTTCAACTTTTGCCAGTGTTGATCTGTCAGCATGGTACGAGGCATAGCGAATAGTAAAATTGGGTTTGGCGATTTGATTTTACTACTTCGCTATTTTTTTAAGCTAAAAGTGTCAACACACCCTAAATAATTAATATTAATATTAAATAGTTATCTTAATAAAATCCGCAATTTTACTTGTGCAAGTTTATGAATCTACTATGCAAATTTAAATCAACATGCTTAAAATCACATTTTAATATCGTTATTGTCGATGGTGGTCAGGCTGGGCTTTCAGTGAGCCATTATTTCAAACTGGCCAATTCAAACACAATAAAGATCTTTAGATGAACAATTTCTATCTGCTACACAATAAAACCTTATTCAATAAAACTTTAGAGTTGAAGCAACAAATCAAATTTAAATCAGATTTGAAAAATAATTACGGTAGTTGCTGTCCTGTGGTAATAATTCTAATAAACGCTGTACCGCATCAATACGATCATGTGTTTGCCCAATAATCCGTAATAATTGATCGGTATCCTTTATTTGATAAATCAACTGGCTTAAACGGGCATCAAAACAATGTCTCCAAGTACTGAGTAAAGGGCTTTCTGATTTAGATAAAAAGCTACCTTTATATAGCGAGAATGTACTCGAAATAAGATTTGCATTTAATGATTGTTCAGCACGTAAAAAATCACATTGGACTTCACAGGTAAGCCTATAAATCCGAGCCTCAATTGAATGAGGTAATAGGCTACGAAGTTGTGAAAGCTCAGCCTTTAGGGTTTTTAGGCTGACATTACGCTCACCATAAAGGGCATAGTGTAACTCTTCTAAACCAATCCCGTACGGATACAAAGCTAAAATGCAAAGTATTTCAATTTGACGGTGAGTCAAGTTCAAAGTATGCCCATTAAATTGAACCCAGGGCGAACCTAGCGCTTTAATGTATAAAAAATTTTTCTGTTCAAATTTTATTGCTCGCTGTATTAAGTCTGCACAGCGTTCCACAGCAAGAATGCCTAGAGGGGTATGTTTTTTATATTTTGTGGAAAGATTGACAATGCCATGAAATTGACCTGAAGTCGGATCCCAGATAGGTGCTGCATAACAAACCCAATCACGAACGCTGTCCATTTGGTTTTCATGAGAATATACACAACTTGATGTTTGACTATTTAATGTCATACCAATCGCATTGGTCCCAACCGCCTGCGTTGACCAATGGCCACCTTCAATAAAATGTACCTGTTCAGCAGAAGAAAGCATCGCGGAACTACTCCAGGTCCATAACAGAGTACCATGGTGATCTGTAAGACCAATTGCCATATCGGAATCATCAGCAATTCTTAATAAATCGGCATAATTATGCTGAATAGAGCGGCGGAATAGGGAAGTCTGATCTTCTTGAGGCAAAGCCAAAACGGGTGCAGCCTGAACAATATGCTGATTAATTAAATGTGTTGTTTGCAGCTTTTTTGCTGGTGCTGTATTGAACAGGTTCATATCATATTCCTTTATGATTAGACTGTAATATCTTTAAACTTCAGAAATCAATTTCCAGATCTATACTCATTCAATCTTTTCTTTCGTGTACCAAATCATTTTTTCTTGGATTCGTTAAATAACCTTTTTTGGGTTTTACCAGCCTTTTAGCTACTTTAAAAGTGTTGTTATGGACTGGAAATGACTATTTTTATCTGAAGTGTTAATAAAAGTAACCATTATGTTGATAAATAGGATCCTTTAAATGATGAAAATGTCATTCACGCACGTAGGGCACAGGTACAGCCTCACCATAATACTGGCGGTCAGCAAAATAACTCGATCGCACTAATGGTGCACTCCAAATATTCTTAAACTCTAAGTGCTCTCCATGAGTTTGATAATGTTTAAACTCTTGCAATGTAACAAAACGATGAATTGGCGCATGTGATTTGGATGGCTGTAGGTATTGGCCGATTGTGACATAATCAATTTGATAATCTTTCAAATCATTTAATAACGCAATAACCTCAGCTTTAATCTCTCCTAAACCCACCATCAAACCACATTTCGTTGGGATATCAGGGCAGTAGTGTTTAAATTTCTTAAGTAAATTCAATGAATGCTGATAGTCAGCGCCTGGTCGCATGGCTTTATACAGGCGTGGCACGGTTTCAATATTGTGATTAAAGACATCAGGTGGATTTTTGCTCAGAATTTTAAGTGCAATATCTGCGCGACCACGAAAATCAGGAACCAAAACTTCAATCAAAGTGTCTGGACTAGTTTGACGAATTTCTCGAATGCAATCTGCAAAATGCTGTGCACCGCCATCTTTTAAATCATCTCGGTCAACGGAAGTAATCACAACATACTTTAAGTTTAGATTCTTCACTGTTTCAGCCAAATGCAGTGGCTCGTTAATATCTAAGGCATTAGGACGGCCATGCGAGACATCACAGAATGGACAGCGTCGAGTACAGATATCTCCCATAATCATGAATGTTGCTGTTCCACTACCGAAACATTGCGGCAAG
The DNA here is from genome assembly GCF_013418535.1 of Acinetobacter sp. YH12137. NCBI lineage: Bacteria > Pseudomonadati > Pseudomonadota > Gammaproteobacteria > Moraxellales > Moraxellaceae > Acinetobacter > Acinetobacter sp. YH12137. Next base: position 2,509 of record NZ_VPBW01000058.1, read on the forward strand.
TTAGGACAAGCTGCTTCTTCGCAAACGGTATGTAGTTTTTGTTGTCTTAATAAATCCTTAATGATTTGGACTTCCTCAGGTCGACTAATTTTAGTCCGGATCCATTCTGGCTTTTTCGGTATCGTTTCCGTTGGAACAACTTTAATTGGAATACGCGCCATTTTTTTAGCGCCACGTAGCTTCTTTCCAGTTAATACTGGGTTATTTAAATCCATTTCAAACACTCCGTCGTTTAAAATAATTAATATTGAGCCTGATATTAAATAAGCTGCTTTAAATGCATTAATAATATTAAAACAGGGCAAAAAACTTATCATATAAAACAAAGGTTGGTTAAAGGTTTGTTTTTGTATATAGCTGAATAATATTAAAAAATTTACAAATTTCTTAATTTTATAAACCATTGTTTTTAATGTTTATCTTATGTTTTTATGCATTATATTTTTTTAGTCTAATATGAAATTAAATAAAAATATTCTTATATAAATATACGATTTAAAAATCCAGTTATTCAATTTGGGATTTTCTTTTAAGCGTAGTTAATAAGGAATAAATATATGCAATTAACGGAAGAGCAATTGCTAGCAGCATACAAAAGAATGCGCGACATTCGTGAATTTGAGGATCGACTTCACGATGAAAACAATACAGGTGATATCCCAGGTTTCATCCATCTTTATAGCGGTGAGGAAGCTGTTGCCGTAGGGATCTGTGAAAATTTAACAGATAAGGACTTCATTACCTCAACACATCGTGGTCACGGACATTGTATTGCAAAGGGCTGTGACATTCACGCCATGATGCTAGAAATTTTTGGCAAAGATGATGGTTTGTGTCGTGGTAAAGGCGGCTCAATGCACATTGCGGACTTAGATAAAGGCATGCTCGGTGCAAACGGTATTGTGGGTGGTGGTCCACCTTTGGCTATTGGGGCAGCTTTAAGTGCTAAAACACTCAAAAATGGTGGGATTGGTCTATCTTTTACCGGTGATGGCGGTTCAAATCAGGGCTTAACTTTTGAAGCCATTAATATGGCTGTTGTGTTAAAGCTTCCTGTCATTTTTGTTTTTGAAAATAACGGTTTTGGTGAAGGTACTGCACATGATTATGCCGTAGGCAGTAAAGATATTGCAGGCCGAGCAGCAGGTTTTGGCTTACCCGCTGAAAAAGTAGATGGAACAGACTTTTTTGCTGTGTATGAAGTTGCACAAAAAGCCATTGAACGTGCCCGCCGTGGTGAAGGTCCGAGTGTGATTGAAACGGTAACCAACCGATTTTATGGACATTTTGAAGGTGATCCAGGGCTTATCCGTTCTAAAGAAGAACTGGATTATGTCAAAGAACATAAAGATCCATTGAAAATATTCCGCGAAAAAGTCAAAGACAAAATTGACGAAGCCAAGCTCGATGCGATTGACGCTCAGTCTAAAGCCAATGTAGACGATGCCGTTGCAAAGGCACGTGCAGCTAAGTACCCAGAAGTTTCTCAGTTACTTACCGATGTATACGTCTCTTACTAAAGGAATAGTAGAAAAATGCCAAATAAAAGTTATCGAAACGCGATTAAAGAAGCAATTGAATTAGAAATGCGCCGAGACCCAAGTGTCATTGTGGTCGGTGAAGATGTTCGTGGTGGACATGGTGGTAAAAATACCGATGATAATAAGCTGGAAGGTTTTGGCGGTGTACTTGGTGTAACCAAAGGCTTATGGACTGAATTTGGTTCTGAACGAGTCATTGATACTCCAATTACAGAATCAGCGATTATTGGTATGGCGGCAGGTGCTGCTGCAACGGGTTTAAGACCTGTGGCAGATTTAATGTTTATGGATTTTTACGGCGTGTGTTATGACATGCTGTATAACCAAGCAGCTAAATTTCGCTACATGTTTGGCGGCAAAGCCAAAGCGCCACTCGTTGTACGTGGCATGATTGGTGCAGGTTTTTCCGCAGCAGCGCAGCATTCTCAGTCGCCATATAACGTGTTTGCCTCAGTGCCTGGTTTAAAAGTGGTGGTGCCTTCAAGTGCCTATGATGTAAAAGGGTTGTTGATTCAAGCCATTCGAGATGACGACCCAGTAGTCTTTTGTGAACACAAGTTGTTGTACGACATTAAGGGCGAAGTGCCAGATGAGTCCTACACTATTCCTTTTGGTGTCGCAAATTACACCCGTGAAGGCACAGATATCACCATTATTGCCTTAAGTTTGATGGTGCATCGTGCCAATGAAGTCGCTGATAAGCTCGCAAAAGAAGGCATTTCGGTTGAAGTGGTTGACCCTAGAACCATTTCACCATTAGACGAAGATGGCATTTTAGAGTCAGTAGCTTCAACAGGTCGTGTGGTGATTGTAGATGAATCAGCAGCACGTTGTGGTTTCGGACATGATGTGGCTGCGCTTATTGCCCAGAAAGGCTTTCATTATCTTAAAGCACCAATCGAATTAGTCACTCCACCACACTCACCCGTACCATTTTCACCAGTACTAGAAAAAGAATGGCTACCTAGTGTAGAACGCATCGAACAGGCTGTACGCAAGACGTTGGAGGCTTAGGATGAGCGAAATTAAAACTTTAGAAATCCCAAAATGGGGTTTGTCCATGGAAGAGGGTACGATTGCCCAATGGCTGATTCAGGAAGGTACCCAATTTAGTAAAGGACAGGAAATTTGTGAAATTGAAACCACAAAAATCGTCAATGTATTGGAGGCACCTTTTGATGGCCTGCTACGAAAAATTATTGCTAACGATGGTGACACACTGGTCGTAGGTGGAATCATTGCAATTTGTGCAGACGCCCAAGTTTCCGATGCAGAAGTTGAAGCATTTGCACAGTCTTTAGGTGGAACACCTGCTGTAACTGGAAATAAAGCGGTAGCAGCGGTTCCTGAAAAAGTCGATGTGGCTCAAGTTGAAACCAAAGTACAAGCTGCTCCTAAACAGAACAGTGTTGGTAATGGATCAAAAGCGGTGACTCAGGGCGGATATTCTATTCCTGATGAGTTACAAGGCTACCAACAAAGTGATGATATTTTTGCAACGCCACATGCCTTGAAATTGGCTGAAAAGCATAATGTAAACTTGGCTCAGATTACGGGTTCTGGACGTGAAGGCCGTATCAGTGTTCAAGATATTCAGGCCGCAGTTCAAGCTGCTGGTGGTTCTTGGCCAGATGTACGTCATCAAGCTAGTACGAAAGCCGCGAAATCTAAAGCAGATGATAGTGATGTTCTAGCAACACCTGTTGCTCGCCGTTTGGCAAAACAATGGGGCATTAATTTGCATGATTGTCGTGCATCGGGTTCACGTGGACGAGTCTGTAAGGAAGATGTTGAAGCTGTATATCAACGGGAAAATCCTGTACAAGCTCAACATACTGAGTATGCGCATCCAACAGAGTCAGCAAAATTCACCACCGTAGCTATGAATGGTATGCGTAAAGCAATCGCTGCACGGCTACAAGCGGCAAAACGCAATGCACCACATTTTCGCTTAACGATAGACTTAAATGTTGAGTCGGTTCAGGCTTTGCGTCAGCAAATTAACAGTACTGTACCGCAAGTCAAACTGTCCATTAACGATATGCTGATTAAAGCTGCTGCTGCTGCACTGATTAAAGTTCCACAAGTTAATGTTCAGTTTGATGAAGAGAATCAGCAGATTTTACAGTTTGAACAGGCTGATATTTCGGTTGCTGTAGCCATCGAAAATGGACTGATCACGCCAATTATTAAAGCAGCGAACCGTAAATCTTTGGCGCAAATTTCCAATGATATGCGTGATCTGGCGACACGTGCCAAAACTGGAAAATTGGCACCTGATGAGTTTCAAGGGGGCAGTTTCAGTATTTCCAATTTGGGCATGCTTGGTATTCAACAGTTTGATGCCATTATTAACCCGCCTCAAGGTGCAATTCTAGCCTTAGGTGCAGCAGAGAAACGTGCTGTAGTTGAAAATGATGAGATTGTTGTTCGTGAAATGGTGACCGCAACATTGTCTTGTGATCATCGTGTCATTGATGGTGCGTTGGGTGCTCAATTCTTATCGGCATTTAAGCAGTTTGTCGAAAATCCTGCATTAATTTTGGTGTAGGAGGAATAGTCATGTCAGATACACAATTTGATCTTGTGGTTATTGGTGCTGGTCCTGGAGGATATGTCGCTGCGATTCGCGCAGCGCAACTGGGATTAAAAACGGCAATCGTTGAAAAACAACACTTAGGCGGAGTATGTCTTAATTGGGGATGCATTCCAACCAAGGCATTATTGAGCGGGGCTGTGCTTGCGCAGCAGTTCAAACATGCAGGGCAGTTTGGCTTTACGCTTAACGCGATTGATTTTGATATTCAAAAACTGGTCCATCATAGCAGACAGGTTTCTGAGCAACTGGTGCAAGGTATCGGTCAACTATTGAAAAAAAATCAAATCACTGTTTTTAACGCAGCAGCCCAGTTTATTGCCAAAGAGCAATTAGAGCTTACAGATGCGAATGGTCAAAAACAGCAGATTTCTGCACCGCATATTATTGTCGCAACAGGCGCACGTGCGGCCAATTTGCCTCATATTCCTGTAGATGGCCATCAGGTCTGGAGTTATAAAGAGGCTTTAGTTCCAGAACAATTACCAAAATCTTTACTGGTCATTGGTTCGGGTGCTATAGGCAGTGAGTTTGCAAGCCTATACCAAGACTTAGGCTGCCAAGTCACCTTGGTTGATATTGCAAAGCAGATTCTTCCTAGCGAAGACATTGAAGTTGCGAAGTATGTACAAAAGCAATTTGAACAGCAGGGTATGCAGGTTTTAACCGAAGCGACTGTAAAAAAAATAGAAACTGATCAGGCTCAAGTACATTGTCATATTGAAACTGCCACAGGTGTACAAATCATTACTGTTGAAAAGGTGCTTTCAGCTATTGGAGTGAAACCAAATGCTGAAAATCTTGGCCTAGAAGCTTTAGGTGTCGAATTAGAGAATGGTTTTATTAAAGTCGACTCATGGTGCAAAACTAATATTGTGGGCGTATATGCAATTGGCGATGTTGCAGGCGCACCGTGTTTGGCACACAAGGCCAGTCACGAGGCTATTCTTTGTGTGGAGAAAATTGCAGGTTTAGATCATGTACATGCTTTAGATCGTACACAAATTCCGGGCTGTATTTTTACCCATCCGCAAGTGGCCAGTATTGGTTTGACAGAACAGAAAGCGAAAGCTGCGGGCTTGAATATCAATGTGGGTAAGTTTCCTTTGCAAGCCAATGGTAAGGCATTGGCTTTGGGTGATAGCGCAGGATTCATTAAAACTATTTTTAGTCAGGAAACGGGTGAATTGTTAGGTGCTCACATGGTTGGACATGAAGTTACCGAACATATTCAGGGTTTTGCCATCGCAAAATACCTAGAAGCGACGGATGAAAGCTTAGCACAGGTCATTTTCCCTCATCCTACTTTGTCTGAGGCGATGCATGAGTCGGTCTTGTCGGCGATGCAACGTGCAATCCATATTTAAGGAGTCGCAACATGCCTAGAGGTTTAAACAACAAAGTTGCTTTAATTACGGGTGCGGCACAAGGCATTGGACGTGGTATTGCCTTACGTTTAGCACAAGAAGGTGTACATATTGCCTTGGTCGATCTTCATCAAGAAAAGTTAAATACTGTTCAACAAGAGGTTGAAGCCTTTGGCGTAAAAGCCACCACATTTATTGCGGATATTTCAGATCCAATACAAATCAGTGACGCTATTAATCATGCAGAATCGACACTTAATGGCTTTGATATCATGATTAATAATGCAGGTATTGCACAAGTCAAAGCTTTGGCAGAAGTAACGCCGAGTGAATTTAACCAAATTATGAACATCAATGTCGGTGGTGTACTTTGGGGGATTCAAGCCGCAGCAAATAAATTTAAACAACGCCAACAGGCTGGAAAAATTATTAATGCATGCTCAATAGCAGGTCATGAAGGCTTTGCTTTACTCGGTGTTTATTCGGCAACGAAATTTGCAGTTCGTGCATTGACGCAAGCTGCGGCTAAAGAATATGCTAGTGTTGAAATTACTGTAAATAGTTATTGTCCGGGTGTTGTTGGTACAGACATGTGGGTCGAAATAGATCAGCGGTTCTCTGAAATTACAGGTGCACCAATTGGTCAAACGTATAAAAAATATGTAGATGGTATTGCTTTAGGACGTGCTGAAACACCAGATGACGTGGCTGCATTAGTTGCATTTTTAGCCAGCGAGGATGCAAACTATATTACAGGTCAGTCTATTTTGACAGATGGTGGAATGGTTTACCGTTAATATCAACATAAGGAATACACAATGAAAGCAGCTCGTTTTTATGACCGAGGGGATATTCGAATTGAAGATATCCCTGAACCGAAAGTACTTCCAGGCACAGTTGGAATTCAAGTTGCATGGTGCGGTATTTGCGGTACAGATTTACATGAATTCATGGAAGGCCCTATTTTTATTCCACCTTGTGGTCATCCACATCCAATTTCGGGAGAATCTGCACCTGTAACAATGGGACATGAATTTTCAGGCGTAGTTTATGCAGTTGGTGAAGGTGTAGACGATATCCAAATTGGACAACATGTCGTAGTTGAACCCTATATTATTGCGGATGATGTCCCGACTGGCCCCAATGATAAGTATCATTTATCAAAAAATATGAACTTTATTGGTTTAGGCGGACGCGGTGGTGGTCTTTCTGAAAAAATTGCAGTTCAGCGGCGTTGGGTACATCCTATTTCAAATGATATTCCTTTAGACCAAGCAGCATTGATAGAACCTTTATCTGTCGGTCATCATGCCTATGTCAGAAGTGGCGCAAAAGCTGGCGATATCGCACTGGTTGGTGGAGCAGGCCCAATAGGCTTACTTTTATCTGCTATTTTAAAGGCTAAAGGTCTTACGGTTATCATCACTGAACTGAGTGCAAAACGTAAAGAAAAAGCGATAGAGGCTGGTGTTGCCGATTATGTATTGGATCCATCTCAGGTTGATGTGGTAAATGAAGTAATGAAAATTACTCAAGACCGCGGTGTAGATGTTGCTTTTGAATGTAGTAGTGTCAATAAAGTCATGGATACACTCGTTGCAGCAATGAAACCAACTGGTGTAGTCGTTATCGTTTCTATTTGGAGCCATCCTGCCACAATTAATGTGCATAGTGTGGTGATGAAAGAGCTAGATATTCGTGGCACGATAGCTTACGTCAATGACCATCAGGAAACTATTCGTTTGGTTGAGCAAGGTAAGATTAATCTAGAACCTTTTATTACCCAACGGATTGCATTAGATGATCTTGTTTCTAAAGGCTTTGAAACATTGATTCATAATAATGAGTCTGCTGTAAAAATTATTGTTCATCCGTAGTAACGCCTAATTTCAAAGACAAATTTGAATAAGCTAGAGATAAACTCTATGTAGCTATTTTTAATATTTATAGCGATAGGAAATGAGTCTGTATTTACAAACTCATTCTCATAATAGTGATTGGAAAACTCTATTTTTTAAGAAGAAATTGACAACACATAATGTATAATTTAATTTATATCAATATTAATGAATTTAATACCGAAATTCGTCTATTTAACATAATCAATATTATACGAAATCAAATTGTTAGAAACCATTTAAAGTGTCTATATTCTCACCAATAAAAATGTCTAGTTTATGATGGTTTTTACCATCATGGACTGGATATAAATTAGAGATGTTGATCACTATGTCTGACAAGGAAATTCAAC
>NZ_VPBW01000059.1:0-9247 GCF_013418535.1 Acinetobacter sp. YH12137
TTAAGGGAAAAATCTAAAAGGTATGTTTTACCGAAAAAAAGAAGTAGAAACTACCCACGAGTTGTGAAAGGGAAACCACAGAAATACCCAAAAAAATGCCAGTCAATCTCTTAACTGACTGGCATTAGCTATGAATAGCGGTTTTTTATTGAAATCTATCTTACTTCTTAAACGGAAACGCATATTTCACGATACGTTTAATCACGCTGCCATACTGTTTTACCAGACTGGCATTATTATAGTTTAAGCCGTATTTTTTACATACTGCTTCTACTTTTGGCGCCATTTGACGATAACGGCGTGCAGGCACATCTGGATATAAGTGATGTTCAATCTGATGGCTTAAATGTCCAGTCAAAATATGAAACGCTTCAGAACCAGTCAAGTTTGAAGAACCACGAATCTGGCGCATATACCAGTGACCACGGCTTTCATTTTCCATGACAGCTTTCGGAAACACTTCTACATCTTTAGTAAAGTGACCACAGAAAATAATACTGAAAGTCCAGATATTACGAAGGCCATTTGCCACCAGGTTACCTGTCAATACCGGTAATGCTGCAGGACCTGCAATCAATGGAAAGAATACATAATCTTTGAATAATTGCTTGCCAATTTTACGCTGCATTGGCTTCCATTCTTCAAGGGTTTGCTCTTTGGTTTTACGGCCTTTGAAGTATTTACCCAATTCAAGGTTTTGAATAGCTACGCCCCATTGGAACAGTAAGCAAAATGGAATACTGTAGATTGGCTGTAATAAATAACCTGGTTTCCAGCGTTGCTCAGGGAACAAACGCAATAAGCCATAACCGATATCATCATCCATGCCTTTAATATTGGTATAGGTATGATGCTTGAAGTTATGAGTTTGACGCCAGTTGTCTGAAGTTCCTACAATATCCCACTCGTAGGTTTGGCCATTGAGCTTCGGATCATTCATCCAGTCATATTGACCGTGCATGACATTATGACCCAATTCCATATTTTCCATGATTTTGGCAAAGCCTAATAAGCCTGTACCTAATAACCATGCTGGCGGGAACCAGCCTGCGAATAATAAGGCACGACCTGCAATCGATGAATAACGGATGCTCGAATATACGCGACGGATATATTTGGCATCTTTTTCACCTAAATCATCCAGCACTTCCTGTTTGATGGCATCCAGCTCACGTGCAAGTTCATCTAGCTCAGACTGGGTCAGTTCACGGTTTTTAGGATTTTTAAAATACTGTAATTTTACTGGCATATTCATAGGATAAAACTCGCTTATAAGTCGATGACAAGGTCAGTCTGCGCTGAGTTAACACAAATTTTTAAAAGATTACCTGGCTCGGTATTTTGTGCGCCATTTACCAGATTCTTGGTTGAGCCTTCCGCTTTATTACAGGCACATTTATTACAGATGCCCATACGACAGCCATGGGTCGGTCGGATATTCTGCTGTTCCAGACTCACCAGAATCGACTGGCCTTTAGGAATCGTGACGATTTTTTTCGATTGAGTCAGGGTTACATTGACAAAGCCGGTATCAGCTTCATCACTCAGACTCATGCTGAACGCTTCACTTTTGAACAGTTTTGCTGAAGCAAATAGTCGTTCTGCAGTCGCAACAAAACCTGATGGTCCACATGCATAGACTGTGCTTTGTTCCAATGCCTGCAATTGATCTAGATAAGATTCATCAAGACGCGGCGCAGCCGGTTGTTCCTGAGTTGCGAATACCCGATAAGAAAAGTTTGAATATTTTTGTGCCAACTCTTCAAAACGCGCAATGAAAGCAGCATCCTGGTTTTTCTTAACCCAGTACCATAAAGTTACTGGTGCAGCCAGTTCAGCTTTATCTTTTAAAGCTTCCAGCATACTCAGCATTGGGGTGATACCACTACCCGCAGCAAGCAAAAGCAATGGGCTGCTCTGTTCTGGCAAAGTCATGTCACCGAAAGGCTGACCGAATTCAATGATATCACCGACTTCAGCCTGTTCAGCAAACCAGGTAGTAACTTTACCCGCATTCACTTTTTTAACCGTCAATAAAATATGCTGCTGATCAATACGGGTCAGACTATAGCTACGTTCATAACGAATGCCGTTCACCACCACAAATACAGGATGATGCTGGCCCGCCTGACCGAACTGGAATAAATGATTGACACGAATCGTCAGGCTCAGCATATCCTGCGCAGCATGTTCTTTGCGCACAATCTTGCCTAAGGGCTGATTCATTGACCATAAAGGATTTAATTTCTGCATCCAGAAATTAATCGCATATGGATCAATCACACTCTCTTTCAGCGTATTTAATGGCGTTTTAAGCTTTTCGAGTACAGGCATCGTTATAGACATCACCTTGGATTTTTAATTATTATACACTTGTATATATATTTGTATATACATTTGTATTGTTTCTAATCATTTCACAAGCTGGACTGCCTTCGTTATAATGTGTTAATGCCTTTTACTAATCACCTCATGAATGAGCCTTCAATGAAAATAAGCAGTGACGCGTCTTTACCATCGAAAAGCATTGATGAGCCCATTATTGTCCGTAGTGTGGGCCGTAAAGCGACCATTACCAAGGAAGAACTGTTCCAGGCTGCTTTAAACCTGATCGGACCACAAAAAAGTATTTCATCTTTAAGCTTGCGTGAAGTTGCTCGTGAGGCTGGAATTGCTCCGAACAGTTTTTATCGTCATTTTAAAGATATCGATGAACTGGCGATTGAACTGATTGATCGTGCCGGGATTGTGCTGCGTCAGATTCTCAATGAATCTCGTCTAAAAGCATCGAAACAGAACAGTATTATTCGTAGCTCTGTTGAGGTCTTTATTGCCCAGCTGGATGCTGATGAAGGTAATTTAAGCCTGTTATTACGTGAAGGTTATACCGGTTCAAAATCTTATAAACAGGCAGTCGAACGCCAATTGAATTATTTCCAGCAGGAGCTTCAGGAAGACCTGATCCGTCTGGAACGACTAAATAATAAAAAATTATTTCATCCCGAGATTGCGGCCAGAGCGATTACCCAACTGGTATTTAATATGGGTGCCAATGTGATCGATATGGCACCTGAAGACCGTAAGGAAATTGCGGAACAGACCATGATCATGATTCGCATGATTCTGGAAGGTGCCCGTCATCTGGATCAATCTCAGATCCGTTAAGCCAGCTGAAAAAAAAGACTCTTAGTGAGTCTTTTTTATTACCAAGATTAAAGCTTATTCAATCTGGCTTTAACATGGTTTGCCGTCATTTCCGGATGCTCTAGTGGAAACATATGTCCGCCCTGCACCACCGAATAATGAATTTGGTAAACCTTATGCATGCCTTGTGGTAAACCTTGCTGATAAAACTGGCTGCGCTCTGCTGTGATTAAATGTATCGGAACCTGGGGTGGTTTTCTTGGTGTACGCCACCACCAAGCCGGTACAGTCCGGAAAATTTCTGCCTCAATCTGTTTGGGAATGGCTAAAGTTACCCCTCCACGCTCTTGATCAGGCACAATCCCGCTTTCGATATAATCCTGAAAACATTGCTCATCAAAATGCTTAAACAGACGATTCGATCTCAGCGCTTCAACGGCGTCCTGTTTAGATGGCCAGTAATCTTTACGTTTTAGGGTAATACCTGCCGGAGTGAAACGGTCAATACTTTTTAAGTTGAGCTTTTTCACGACTTCAAACAGTGCACTGTTTTTACCAATCACGAAAGGTGGATCCATGATCACCAGTTTGGAAAATAAATCCGGACGTTGATAGGCTGCCATTAAAGTTATCAAACCACCAAATGAATGTCCCAGCCCAATCACCTTTTGATCCGGAGATTGCTGCTGGATATCCTGTATCACTTCATTTACTAGATAACGCCAGTCTTTGGTAATTGGATAGGCTGGATTCATCCCGATCAGCGGAATTGCCTTGACCTGATATTCATCCTGAAAATAATTTAAAAACTTGCGATAGCTTGCCGATGGAATGCCATTGGCATGAGTAAAATGCAAAACCTGTTTCATTATTTTCTTTGATCATTTCTTTATAAAGTCTGAAAGAAGCTTAATATTGAAATGCAAAATTCTACAGAACCAAATTCATCAATCTATGACCTTTAAGTCACTATGAACTCATGTCTGGATATAGATGATTATTTTTTGGAAATAGTCAGGTTTTGCATCGGCAAAAAAGTGGCTCCACAACTGGCTTTATCTCCAGCAATGATTACAGCCCTGCCTTTGACTATTGTAGATAAATCACTAGCAATAGCTGTCACGGTAGTTTGGCACTTGGGACAGTAATGCTTCATGCCATTCAGATGCACCGCCATGCCATTAATTAAAAAAGAGTTTTCACATTCAGTGACCATACCGCCATGGCTGGTTTTCGCGCCAATAGTGATCAATGCTTTGGACATGATATTTTATTTCTTATTCTTAGAGGTGCTGATTTTAAACAATACAGAAAATATCAGCTAGCACAGCCCGACCAAAAGCTCAATCATGACTTTAATTCCAGCCATAAAAAAGCAGCCCGAAAGCTGCTTTCATAATTCATTAGATCTTATGGCTTAACCACGACCATTACTTGAATCGCTTCAGGTGTTACAGATAAACCTTCTAACAAACTCAAGCCTTCTTTTTGCAGCTTCTGTAAACGTGCGATTTCATCTTCACGGATACTTGGGTTGAACTGTTTCAGGTAAGTCAGACGGTCAATTTCATACTGCCATTTATTGCCATACGCTTCTTTAGCCTGCTGCCTGAAGTTTGGCAATGCTGAACGAGCTAATTCCAATGCCTGTTGATAACGCGCTTCAATCACTTCACGGCGTGCTTTCACCACCTGACGGCAGCTATTGCCATCTAAATGATGTAGATATGGTTTCAGGATTTCAGGCGCAATCTTCTGAGACAGATCCTGACCTTTTTCACTCAACAATACACGGATCAGCTGCTGTGGCAAGCTTGACGGTAAGTTCAGTGCTTTTGGTGCAACCACATCAACCTTGAACCACACTTCCATCAATACAGAACCTTGTGGCAATGCTGCAGACTTTAAGACCGCAACGTTGGTACTACCAAAGCCCTGAGTATTGATCATTTCCATCACGCTTTCAGTGAATGGATGCTCTAAAGTTAGATATTGAGCATCTTCACGGATCTGAGCCTGGTCACGATAGAAGGTGGCTGTCATGCCCTCTTCATCCAGGGTCAAACCTTGTACCTGCATCTGATCCGTTGGCTTGATGATCACCGTACCATTGCTTTGCTCATCAAAGTCGATATTGGTCGATGCCATAAAACGCTTCATGAACATTGGCAAGGTGGTATTGTCATCATAGTCTTCAAGCGCATTAACAATTTCCTGTGCCACGACGGGACGGCAAGAATTGTACTCAAGCAGACGGTCACGACCTTCCTGCAACTCGGCTTCAAGCGCTTCACGTTGTACGCTAACTTCTTCCAGCAGATCTTCAAATTCCTGACCTTTATCTGCCAGCAAGCAATCTTTCAGGGCAACAATAAAGTTTTCTTGCAGCGTTTGCGCCGTTGGAGAAATGTTGCTGAAAATATTCAGCGCTTCGTTATACCAACGGAACATACGCTCCTGCGCAGTACCCACCAGATAAGGCACATGAATCTGGATACGGTTTTCCTGACCGATACGATCCAGACGACCAATACGCTGTTCCAAAACATCCGGATTGGCCGGTAAGTCAAACAGGATCAAGTCTGATGCAAACTGAAAGTTACGGCCTTCTGAACCGATTTCAGAACATAACAGAATCTGTGCACCATAAGATTCTTCAGCAAAATAAGCTGCTGCCTGGTCACGTTCCAAAAGACTCATGCCTTCATGGAACATGGCAGTACGGATACCTGCATGCAGACGTAATACATTTTCCAGTGCTTCAACCACTGGACCACTACGGGCAATCAGTAATACTTTTTTGTGTTTCAGATCAGTACGCAGCTTTTCCATCAACCACATTACACGCGGATCGGTTTCCATCCACGAGCCATCAAGTTGAGATTCTTCCGGCCACATCTGTTCACGTAGTTTGCCATCTTTAGACCAGTTTTCTGGCGCTGGCAATGGTGCTGGCTGACAGTCACGACCCGGGAAGCCCTGAATCGCTTCACGTGTGTTACGAAACAGGATACGACCCGTACCATGACGGTCTAGCAATTCATGAATGGCACGGAAACGTTGCTCTGGGGTATCTTCAATCGCATGACCAAGCAGGCTTTCAATCGCAGTGAAATGCTCAGCTTCCAGTGGAAGGTCTGACATCAGTACTTCAGCGATTTTAGCGGTATGCTGATATTGCTCTTCTTCATCTAGGAAACGATCCAATGAACTGAAACGTTGCGGATCAAGTAAACGTAGACGTGCAAAGTGAGATTCTACACCGAGCTGTTCTGGTGTTGCAGTCAATAACAATACGCCCGGTGTTTTCTCTGCCAGCTCTTCGATCAGATCATAACGGTCATTGCCGCCTTCTTCCTCAGACCACATCAGGTGATGCGCTTCATCGACAACCAACAGGTCAAAGCCCGCTTCAATCGCCTGTTCGCGTAGATCTTCGTGATCCACCATCAAGTCCACAGAAGCAATAATGCGCTGTTCGGTCAGGAATGGATTTAGTTCAGGATCATGCTCTTTGATCGATGCAGTACGAGCCAAATCAAATAGGGAGAATTCAAGATTGAAACGACGGCGCATCTCAATCATCCACTGATATTGCAGTGAATCCGGGACCAAGATCAGAATACGTTCAGAACGGCCTGTTTTAAGTTGCTGATGAATGATCAGACCAGCTTCAATGGTTTTACCCAAGCCAACTTCATCCGCCAGTAAAACACGCGGTGCGAAACGCTGACCGACTTCATGTGCGATATACAACTGGTGTGGAATTAGCCCCACACGCGAACCGACCAGACCACGCAATGGACTGGTTTGCATATTGGCTTGCATCAGCAAGGCTTCAATACGCAGGTCATACCATTCTTTATAATCAATCTGGCTGGCCAGTAAACGGTCTAAAGGTTTAGACAACTGAATCGTTGCACCTACACGCGTTTCATTTAAAGCTTTACGTTCTTCTGTGCCATCTTCAAGAGTACGAACCACGTGATAACGCACTACACCATTGCGGTCTTCAACTGACTCAACGGTCCAGATCGTACCTTCCTGATCTTGCAGTTCGTCATTCGCATTAAATACGATACGAGATAAGGGTGCGTTACTGCGAGCATAGACGCGAGTTTCATCACTTTTTGGGAATAAAATGCTGACCGATCGCTCATCAACATCAATGAGAACCCCTAAACCGAGTTCTGTTTCAGTATCTGATAACCAACGTTGACCAATAGCAAATTGCTGCAATTTTTCCACCTTTATCTTAAGTACAAGATTATGAATATCAGGCTCAATCACGAAAAGTCATTTGAGCAAAATTTCACACCTTCAAGCAATGTATTTTGACATAAAGCCCACTAAAAAGTGAGCATAATTCACGTCGATTAAACAAGTATTTCCTAGAATTCAGCCGGACAATTAAATTCAACTAACTGTTGTGTTTTAGGATGATAAAAACTTAAACGCTCGGCATGTAAGCATAGACGCGGACTAAGCTGTTGCTGCTCTGGCGTTGCATACAAGGTATCGCCAATAATCGGATGCCCGAGATATTGCATATGTACACGGAGCTGATGTGAACGACCGGTAATCGGAGTCAGTTTCACCCGAGTCACAGCTTGCCTCTGAATTTCAAAATGTTCGATGGCCTGCCATTCTGTAATTGCCGGCTTATTATGATTCGGTTCAGCAATATGCAGTGGTGGACAGCTTGGATCATAAATAACAGGCACATCAACTATACCCTTACCTTCTAATGTTCCAGCCACTATGGCTTGATAGGTTTTATCGGTTTGGCGTTCCTGAAACTGGCGAGAAATGGATTTTTGCCCTTCACGGCTTAAGGCAAATACTAAGATACCGGAAGTGTCTCGATCCAGACGATGGATCAGTAAAGTTTTAGGTTCTAATTTGATGAGGCGATTGATCAGGCAATCTTGTAAATCTTCTGTTTTACCGGGTACTGTGAGTAAGCCTGCAGGCTTATGGATGACCATAAAATCTTCATCACGATGTATCAGATGTTCGGTTAGAAAATTACTCAAAGTTCAATCCCACGCTGATCGCGAAAAACAAGGCGGCCATAATAGAAAGCTTGAGTGATAATTACAATGCGCATTTATGTAAATGGCGATGAAATTTCCGATTATTTTAAGAAAATTACCCAATTACCGATTATCGACGTGCAGATTGCATTACAAAGCTCGCTAGATCATGTAATGACGAGTGTTCCAGCACATCTTCATAACGCAGATCAGCACCATGCGCACGCCATGTGCCAACCAGACTGACTACTGCTACAGAGTCCATTCCGTATTGTCTTAAATCTACATATGGATCAATATCTAGTGCATCCATATCCAGCTGTTCTGCTACTGCTAACATAATACCTTTGCTCGACAACACATATTCTGCTGGCGCACTCAGATTCCATAATCGGGTCAAGCTATAACTATTCATATGATGCAAACCTTGTGCCGAAATATTATCAATCCACTGAATGTGCTGTTCCTGATTTGGCAATAGGATCGCATCATCAATCACGCAAATTTGCTCAGTTACACTTTGCAGATGTGGCAGGATTTGTTTCAGCATCGGTGTAATTTGTCCGGCGAAAATCAGTTGTGGATGAGTTGAAGCATATTCTCCAAGTTGCTGCATACCCTGCATTAAATCATCGCCATATAGGTCGACAATGGGAATATCGAGTGCTTTGGCTTTGTTGCTGATTTGAATCAGGTTGTGCATAAGCACACTGTCTTGAATGCCCTGTATCATGCGTAGATTTTGTAAGCCTACAAGAACTAAAACAGATTCATTTGATGTAAGCTGCCATTTGGCTTGAGATGGCGCGAGTTGGATTTTTTTGGGCATGGGGTACAGCATGGGAGGCTCTTATAAATACAAAATAGCATGATGATTCATGCTATTTTAGTTTAGCATCGATTTGAAAAACACTTTGATTTTACAGACGTTTATTGTTCTATGTTATTCACCAATTAAAATGTCTATGTGATAAACCATTTAAAATGTCCTGTTTTTAACCACAAGAGTCAAGCACAGGATTTAACTTTCTTTGTTCAATAACAGCTTTCTGAGCTTTACGACTCGG